>CAYQPP010000052.1:0-15296 GCA_964419235.1 uncultured Bacteroidales bacterium | reverse complement strand
TCAATCTTGCAGTATAACTGCATGTTTTTAATTGTTAAAATCTTACTATTATGAAAAATACGATATCCCTTTTTCTCGCGCTTTTGCTTTTTGCATCGTGCAACAAGCAAAACACCATTGATAACCCGCCAAATGGCGATCCGTTGCTAAAATCGGCAATAGTTGAGAAAAACAACAGTTTTTCAATTGACATTTTTAAAGAATTGATAAACAATGAAGATACCGAAAAAAACATTTTTATTTCGCCATTAAGCATGTACTATGCTTTGAGCATGGCCGGTACAGGCGCAGCAAACGAAACCCGCGCCGAGTTTGTTAAACTGCTTGGATGGGAAAACAAAACCGAAAATGAGATACTCAAATCAATGAAAGGGCTATATAACGACTTAATGCCCCACCAATCAGGCATTTCATTTGAAATTGCCAACTCGCTTTGGCAAAAACAAGGCGCCGCGATAAAGGAGTCGTATAAAAACCTTGCCCGCGAATATTTTGATGCCGAGGTTAGGGAGCTTGATTTTGCAAGTCCAGAGGCCGTTGATGTAATAAACTCGTGGATTGAGGTAAAAACAAACAACAAAATTAAGGATATGCTTGATATAATTCCTCCCGATGCATTTATGTACCTTATAAACGCCGTTTATTTTAAGGCAAACTGGAAGTACCAGTTTGAGGAGGACAACAATATTGAGGATATTTTTACACAAACAAATGGCACTGCCGGCGACGTTACTTACATGCGCCAAAATACAAATCTGCAATATCTGTCAAACAGCCTATTCACATCTGTAAAACTACCATATACCGATTCAAATTATTACATGGCTGTTTTTGTCCCTAACCAAAATATAGGCGTTAATGAATTAACAGCGGCTATTACCTCCAATAAATGGAAAGAGTGGAATAATGAATATACCATACGGGAGGTAACCGTAACTTTACCTAAATTCAAATATTCGTTTGGCACACGCAATATCAATAAAGAGCTAAAGTCATTGGGGTTGGTAAAAGCATATAGTAATGAAGCCGATTTTTCGAATATTACCGATATACAAATATATATAAACAGGGTTTTGCACAAAGCATTTATTGAGGTTAACGAGAGCGGTAGCGAGGCAGCGGCGGCCACAATTGTTGAAGTTAATTATATATCGGCAGACGAGCCTTTATATTATATTAATGCAAACAAGCCGTTTGTATTTGCCATTTGCCACGAGCCCACAAACAGTATTTTGTTTATTGGTAGGGTAGCCTATCCCGAGCAATAACAACATAATCAACATATTACAACTCTCATTTTCCTTGTGTTAATGAGAGTTTTTTTTGTTATAAGGCAATAGAATAATATTTTTTTGTACCTTTAATAAAAATTTACAACTAAATCATAAATTATGAAAGCTCTATTTTCAACCATAGTTATTTCATGTTTTATTGCAATAACATCGTGTAACAATATAAACCTTAATGATAATAACCCATCGAAAACAAACGAGGCTGTTGAAGCCATGAAGGGTTCACAAAAAATTGTTAGTCCTAAAGATGGAGTATTTATACACTTAAGCAGCGGGCCTGAAGCACCCCAAAAAGTACTTATGGCATTTAGCATGGCAAAATTAATGAGCGATGATAAAGAGGTAATGATTTATATTGATATAAAAGGAGTTTATACCATTTTAAAAGATGCCGAAGACATTACTTTTAAAGAGTTCCCATCATCATTAACCTTATTGGGCGAGCTTAAAGAAAAAGGGGTTAATGTGGTAGTGTGCCCAACCTGTTTAAAAGCTGCTGACAAAACTTCCGATGATATTTTGGATTGGGTAAGTATTGCCACTAAAGATAAATTTTTCGACTTTTGCGATGGCAAAATTTTAAGCTTTAATTACTAGTCTAATGTGTTATTATACAGTTGATTATAAAACTGACAATATTTCCGTTTAATTATTAACCATTCAATAAATATTTTTGATTAAATTTAGCAGCAACTACGTTTTTACTATAATATATTCACATATCTACATATGTTAATTCTTTGGCATTAGTTTTGTTGGTAAACTTCGACAAAATTAATAATTATGAGCAGTTTTTCAGACATAATAAATAGCGACACCCCTGTTTTGGTTGACTTTTACGCCGAATGGTGTGCCCCCTGTAAAATGATGCCGCCAATACTTCGGGAGGTTAAAGACAAACTCGGTAATAAAATACGAATTATAAAAATTGATACCGAAAAGAACCCTGCAATTTCGCAGCGATACCAAATAAGAAGCATCCCAACCATGATATTATTTAAAAATGGCATCAACAAATGGCAAACCTCGGGTGTTATGCCTGCAACACAATTAATTTCAACGTTAGAATATTATTTAAACTAAAATTAAAAAGATGAAACAACTATTAATGGTATTGTTTACCTCAACATTCTTTATTACACAAGCATGTACCAATGGCAATGCGGGTAACAACAAAAAAAACGAAACAACCGATACAAAAAAAGAAAATATTTCGGTAAAAGAGGAAAAAAGCAAGGTAGCAGCAATACATTTAACTAAAAATGATTTTTTAGAAAAAGTTTGGGACTTTGAGACAAACTCGAATAAATGGATTTACAGAGGCGACAAACCATGTATTATTGATTTTTATGCCGATTGGTGCGGACCTTGTAAAATTGCCGGTCCTATACTTGAAGAACTTGCTGTTGAATATGGCGATAAAATATATGTATATAAAATAAACACCGAAAAAGAGCGCGAGCTTGCCGGCGCATTCGGTATTCGAAGTATTCCTGCCTTTTTGTATTGCCCGTTAGAAGGCGAGCCTAAAATGGCTGCCGGTATAGGGCACTCTGCCGAGGAAACCAAACAGATGTTTAAAGGTATTATTGATGATTTTTTATTAGGAAACAAGAAATAACAAGAAAGCAATAATAAAAAATATTTATACAAATAATAAAAGCCTGCTTATGCGGGCTTTTATTATTTAAACAACACAATTACTAAAAATGTATCGGTTAAAACTATTTGCTTTTCTTGGCTTTTGCCAATTTTTGCCAATCTTTTTTGGTTAACCCTTCAGGATTTTTATCGCTAATCATATGCCAATTAAAATAGTACATTTTGGCATCGGCAGCACCCACTATTGTATTAAAACAACGTGCCTTATGTTTTGCACCTTCAGGTCCAACTTTGTGCACAAATACAATATCTTTATCGTGGTTATCAATGGCTGCCTTTATTTCGTCTTTTGTTACTAATTTAACCTTATACGGATAAACAGCTTTAACCTCTTTCATGCCAAAACCTTTAGCCAAATCACCTTTAGTAACGTATAGTGTTTTTTCTTTTACATCGGCTGTAATATTTTTATAATAGTATTTTAATATGTTTTTTGAGTTTAATTCAGGATGCTCTTGGGTAAGCTTTATGTGACTTTGCAAAAACCTTACAAGCATACCGAGTTTATAGGCATAATACTCTTCATCAATTCCATCATAAGCAATTGGTACTTGGGCAATATCGGGCATTTGATTAACAAACTGATAATCGCCACCTAACTGTACACACAAATAGTTGTACTTGGCTTTGGTTTTATCTTTTTCAAAAAACACCCTGTTTACTATTAAAAACGATTTGTTAGGGTCTAACCTTGCCTCTTCAAACTCTTCGGTTGAAAAAGTTACAAATTCATATTTTGTTAAATCCCAATGTTTTTCAACCGTCTCTTTAATTAAACGGTTATACTGCAACATAGGGTTATTCTCTAATACCACATATGTTGTTGTTTTAAAAAACTGGTCGAGCTGTTCAGGAGTTCCAACAGTAGTTTGTGCTTGACTAATAAAAAAACTAAGGATTAATGTTAGAGCAATTACAATTTTTTTCATGTTTACTAATTTTTTTTATTTATAAATAGAATAACAAATTTAAACTAATTCTCAATTAATTGGTATATATAACGGATGTTTATCATTAAACTTACGTAGATACAGAAATTTCATCTGCTTTTTCTTTTTTTTGCTTAAGTCGTTAAATTCATCAAATAAAGCGGTATCTGCCATTAGTAAAATCAATACATTATCAACAGAATATTCAAGCACTTTGCCGGTTTTAAAATCCATAATATACTGGTAAATCTCAGTATGCGACGTTGTTGTAGGCATACTGTAATAACCATAGCCATAGCTCGGGTTGTAATGGTCTTCGTAAGTTGTAATGGTTGCAATAAAATGGCATATACTACCAATTACCGGAATCCTGTTAAAATCATCGCCCCAATTAATATAAACCGAACCTCTTCTGCAAAAGCCCCACAACTCTTCGGGTTTTATCTCTTTTCTCATCCCGAACTCATCGTAATAAATAACTTTTTTTTCAACAAGCAGCTTGTCAAAAAAATCAAAACCTGACTTATTATACTTTGAAACAATGCGTTTTAAAGGTATGGGACTATTATTAATTAATTGATGGTGCGATAGATACAACCCCGTTTTAAATCGAAAACCGGGCGTATATTTTGCAAGTTTTATGCTATCGGTTTGTGCATACAAAAACTGCGAAATAATAATTCCTATTATAAATAATACTTTTCTCAAAATAATTATTTAATCAAAACTTGGCGTTAATACTCTCAATGAGCTTTTAATGCTAACATATTATCAAAAAAAATAGTGCAAGCATTTAAAATTGAACTATAAATCATACTCAATTAAAAGGTAAAAATATATTAAAAAAAGTTTCTACCATAAGTTCAATATCATATTTTTGTAAAAAACAATATAAAAAAATATTATGGAAGACTATATACAGGTATTTCAAAACTGGTTACTGAATGTTGGTTTGTCGGCAAGCGTTGCTAACGGGGTTAAAATTCTTTCAATTACAATAATTATTATTGCCGTTTCGTATGTGGCCGATTTGATAGCAAAAAAAATTATCATAAAGTTTATCCGTCGCATTGTTAAGCGCACAAAAACAAATTGGGACGATATAATTCTTGAGCGTAAAGTATTTAACAGGTTAGCGCATTTTGCACCGGCATTGGTAATACATTGGAGTATTAATTTAGCCTTGAGAGATTTTCCAAAAGCTGTTGACTTTATTCAAATGATAATTTACATTTATATGACCATTGTTGCTACTTTGGTTATAAACTCATTTATCAAGGCATTACACGAAATATATTTACATACAAAAATATCAAAAAACCGACCAATAAAAGGTTACATTCAGTTGGTAAATATTTTTGTGATATTTATTGCGGCTATTTTTATAATATCGTTTTTAACAGGCAGCCCGCCAACAAAACTACTTGCCGGACTTGGAGCCATGGCAGCTGTATTAATGTTGGTTTTTAAAGACACTATTTTGGGATTGGTGGCATCTGTTCAGTTATCGGCCAATAACATGGTAAAAATTGGCGACTGGATTTCGATGCCAAGCCATAAAGCCGACGGCACAGTACTTGAAATAACCCTTAATACGGTAAAGGTTCAAAACTGGGATAAAACCATTGCAACAATACCAACTTATGCTTTGGTAAACGAATCGTTTTCGAACTGGCAAGGTATGGAGGATTCCGGTGGCAGAAGAATTAAAAGGTCAATAAACCTTGATATGACAAGTGTTAAGTTTTGCACCCCCGCCATGATTGATAAGTTTAAAAAAATTCAATACCTAAAGGAGTATATTGAGACTAAAACCAAGGAGCTTGAAGAGTATAACGCCAAAAACAATATTGACAGCTCGGTATTGGTTAACGGCCGCAGGATGACCAATATTGGAACTTTTAGAAAATACATTGAGGGGTATCTGAAAAACAACCCGAAAATACATAACGACATGACATTTTTGGTACGCCAGCTCCAGCCTTCCGAGAAAGGCATACCTATTGAGATATATGTTTTTAGCAACGATCAGGCGTGGGCTAATTACGAAGCCATACAGTCCGATATTTTTGACCATATAATGGCAATATTGCCCGAATTTGAACTACGAGTTTTCCAAAACCCAAGCTCATACAGTTTTGAAAACCTTAAACTATAACTTTAACAATACATTAACATAAGTTTGCATTATATAAAACAGTATAAAAAATATTATTTAATATATTTGCCATATTAATTTGAGGTTAACAATTAATAACTTATAAAATTTTATACATATGAAAAAGAGTATTTTTATAATGGCCATGTTTTTAATTGGCATAGCCGGCACTTTTGCCCAACAAAAGGGACCAAACATTTCATGGGAATCGCCATCATATAAATTTGGTGATATTAAAGAAGAGGGTGGAAAAGTAACCCACAAGTTTACTTTTACCAATACCGGAAATGAACCCTTGGTAATTACCAATGTACGCCCGTCATGCGGATGCACATCGTCTGATTATACAAAGCAGCCTATTCAGCCCGGAGGCAAAGGTTATGTATCAGCATCATTTGACCCAAAAAGGCGAGTTGGAAAAAACTCAAAATCAATTACAGTTACAACTAATAGCAATCCGCCTACCACTACATTAAGGTTTACTGCCAACGTATTGCCAAGGCCACGCACCATTGAAGACGATTACCCGCGGGTAATGGGCGACCTTAGGTTAAAAACAAACCATTTGGCATTAATGAAAATTTCAAATAATGAAATTAAAGAGGGTACGGTTGGAATAGTAAATACTCAAAAAACCGACCTGACTATCACATTTAGAAACGTTCCGGCACACATTAAAATAAAAGTAGTACCCGAAGTTTTAAAACCACAAATGAAAGGTAATATAATAGTTACTTATGATGCCAGCAAAAAGAACGATTATGGTTTTTTAATGGATAGGATTGTAATTGCAATAAATGGCAATACAAATAATAATAGAAATAGGCTCTCGGTTAGCGTTACTATTGAAGAAGATTTTTCAAAACTTACACCCGAACAGTTGGCCAATGCGCCCAAAATAGAGTTTGATAATAAAGTATTTAATTTTGGAACATTAAACAAAGGCGAAAGTGTAGAACATGTATTCACATTCAAAAATACCGGCAAATCTGATTTAATAATCAGAAAAACAAAAACATCATGCGGATGCACAATCGTTAATCCGTCGAAAAAAGTAATAAAGCCGGGCGAAAATGCCGAACTAAAAGTACGGTTTAACTCAGCCGGCAAAAAAAATAAGCAAAATAAATCAATTACAGTTATTACAAACTCGCCAACCGAATCGCAAATAGTTTTAAGGGTTACAGGGTTTGTTAACGATAAAGTTGCAACAGATAAAAAATAGTAATATAGATTATATAAACATAAAATGCCATTGGGTTTTTCCCGATGGCATTTTTTATTAACAAAAAAACTGTATAATTTTTTTTTGCTATTTTAATAGGGTTTGCCCTTAAGTTTCTAAATTTGTATTTGAGTAGAAAACCTTAAAAACATTTTAGAATTGCCCAATAAAAAAAATTCTTAAAGTTGACTATCCTCGTGGCAAAGCCTCAAGGAATTCTTTTAATTAAATTTATCTCTGTGGCGAATAAATAATAAGCGAATGAAAGACAAAAACAGCGCATTAAAAGTAAACAAAGGTATTGAACAGCCTCCATCGGTTGACAATAATGCCACACAGCGTTTTTTAAATATTAAAAGAAAAAGGCTTACTGCTGACGAGTTTTTTGAGGGGATAATAAATGGCAACCGTACTATTTTAAGCAAGGCAATAACTATAATAGAGAGTTCGCTGCCCGAACATCAAAATACAGCCAAAAAAATAATTAAAAAGTGCTTACCATATTCAGGAAAATCAACAAGAATAGGCATTTCAGGTGTTCCGGGAGCCGGTAAAAGTACTTTTATTGAAGCTTTGGGAAAGCATATTACCCAAAATAGCAATAAACTGGCCGTATTGGCTATTGACCCAAGTTCTGAAAAATCAAAAGGAAGTATTTTAGGCGATAAAACCCGAATGGAAGATTTGAGCAATGATGCCAATGCTTTTATTAGACCCAGCCCTGCAGCAGGATCGCTGGGCGGAGTAGCACGAAAAACACGCGAAACCGTAATTTTATGCGAAGCTGCCGGTTTTAATACTATATTTATTGAAACTGTTGGTGTTGGACAATCGGAAACAGCCGTTCACTCGATGGTCGATTTTTTTCTGTTGATACAAATTGCAGGAGCAGGCGACGAGCTACAAGGGATAAAACGCGGTATAATGGAAATGGCCGATGGTATTGTAATTAACAAAGCCGATGGCTCAAATATAAAAAAATCAGAGTTGGCAGCTGCCGAATTCCGTAATGCAATCCATCTATTTCCATTGCCGGCCTCAGGTTGGATTCCGCAAGTGCTTACTTGCTCGTCGGTATATAAAACAGGGATAAATAAGGTGTGGAAAATGATATTAGACTATTGCAGTTTTACAAACAAAAACAATTATTTTGAACTGCGCAGAAGAGACCAAGCACGTTATTGGATGTACGAAACCATAAATAACCAACTGCACGACAGTTTTTATCATAATAATGAAATTAAAGCCTTGTTAAAAAAATTGGAAAACGAAGTGTTAAATGATAGATTAAGCTCGTTTGTTGCTGCAAAACAATTACTTAACAAGTATTTTGAAAAATAAACTTTAAATGGAATGAAAGTTACAGGTTTTACCTTTATCAGAAATGCTATAAAATATGATTATCCTATTGTTGAAGCAATTACATCAATTCTGCCATTATGCAACGATTTTATTGTAGCCGTAGGCAATTCAGACGATGACACCCTAAACCTTATAAAATCAATATCCCCCGATAAAATAAAAATAATACAAACGGTTTGGGACGACTCGCTTCGGGAGGGGGGCAAAGTATTGGCCAAAGAGACAGACAAAGCATTTCAGGCTGTATCTGAAAGCTCTGATTGGGCATTCTACATACAAGGCGACGAGGTTGTGCATGAAAAATACCACCAAATCATAAAAAATGCCATGCTAAAATGGAAAGACGACAAAAACGTTGACGGGTTGCTATTCAATTATAACCATTTTTACGGCTCATATGATTATTTGGGGAAATCGCCTAAATGGTATTTGAATGAGATTAGGGTTGTTAAAAACAATAAAAAAATTTACTCATATAGAGATGCACAAGGCTTTAGGAAAAACAATGATGAAAAATTGAACGTAAAACCAATAGATGCCTTTATTTACCATTACGGCTGGGTTAAAGAGCCTAAAGCAATGCAACGAAAACAAGAGGACTTTCATAAACTTTGGCACGATCAGAAATGGATTGACAATAATATTATAAAAGCCGATGAATTTGACTATGCCAATATTGATGCCCTAAAAAAGTTTAAAGGGACACACCCTAAGGTGATGCAGTCGCGAATTGATTCAACCAACTGGAAGTTTGAATACGACATATCGTTCAACAGGCTTTCAATCAAAAACAAGTTTAAGATATTTTTAAAGGATAAATTCGGCATTGTTATAGGATACAAAAATTATGTGAGAATATAGAATTTAACACCTACTTATTACCCTTATCGGTTTTATCCTCAATAAATAGGCAGCCATCATCAATATCTATTTTTAGCTTAAACAGGGCATTATCATTATTCAATAGCTTTACCGAGCTGTTATTTTCTACTTCGGTGTTATTTGTTATTAAACTAAAGTTAGATTCATGACCGACATATATAATTACGTCGCCCTTTTGGATTATTACGTTTAAGTTTTTTGATACGCTATCGGCAGGTGCAGGCATATCAATAAAAACTTTACCCTCGGTTAAATTAAACCTGTTTTCCCAATTGCAATTTTCAGGAAAACCTATGTCTATCTTATTTCTAACTTCAGTAAACCAGCCTAAGTATTTTATTGATAAATTAGGAGCATTGCTTGGCAACCAGCAAATATTAACCCTGCCGTTTGGAAGCCCAAAAGCTGCAACGCTGAAATTTAACCTCAAATCATCGGTAAAACCTATGTTTACAACACCTTCGGGTATGTCGGCCGACAAAACATCGATATTTAAGGCATTTAACTCATTTCGGTTTGCCACAAACTCCTTTTTTGAGATGTATGGCGTTGCCAACAAAAGCGATATTGTTAAAAAAGGCACAACCACCCCCATAATAATCGCAACAAACCTCCCCCTCTTTTTTTGGGCAGCTTTATTAAAACCGGATTCATCAATATCTTCATAAACCTTAAGCAGATAGTAGCCAACAATTCCGGCAAACCACACCATACCGGCCGACCACAATACATCGCTCGCAAAATGCCCCCCCGCAACCATTCTGGCATAGCCTATTAACAACCCGTATAAAGTTCCGAATATAAAGAAAACCCAAGCCCATGTTTTGTAGCGCCTACGTAAAAACAGAAACGGAATAGACAAAATAAACCCCATTGATGCGTGGCCACACGGGAATGATTTTCCATTGGTATCGCCTTTTACCCATGGTTTTATATAGTTTTCAACTCCGTCAAACTGTTTTACCTCGCGCGGACGCGGACGCCCCCAATGTTCTTTAAAAGTGGCATTTACTAATACCCCGGGGCCAAATATCATTACAAATAAAATAAAATATGATGCCTTTCGCCATTTAACCGCATTTTTATTCCAATATGAGATTGATACTACTGCTAATGCGATAAAAACCAAAAGATATCCTAAATATATCCCATACTTATACAAAAAATCCCAAAAAAACACATTCATCAAAAACCAGCCTTTTTGGGGGTTATAATATGGCTTTTGCAATACAATATCTAAATCGAAAAGAAAAAAAGGTATTGTCAATATGCCAAAAACAAGGCTAAATACTATTAAGTCCTTTTTTAAATTTTTATTCATTTTATTATTACCTTGTATTTATGTAATGCCTGTTTTGCCTCGCTTTAGTTAGTGTCGAGCCAATTAATTAACTGTATATGTTGCAGATTTATTGTAGCCAAAATACTTAAAGTTGAGCCAACATCTCTTTAAAATACTTATTTGGGGTAATCCCATCGGAGTTTTCTGAAAATTCGGGCTTTATTTTATGCACAAAATACATATCGATATGCCCTTTATGCTTGGCTAATATTTTGCCCCTGTGCTCGCACTCAAAATAGTCTTTTATTATATCGTAAGTTGATGCTGACACGTTTACCATACCCGGCACACAAGCTGATTCAACACGCTTAGATATATTAACCGTATCGCCCCAAATATCATATGTCATTTTTTGCTTGCCCACCACGCCGGCGACAATCGGTCCCGAGTGTATTCCAATTCTAAGTTGAAGTGCCTTTTTGCCCAACCCCTTGCGCTCAATACCAATTTTTTTAATAATACGCTGAAGCTCAAGCCCAACAAGTACTGTATCAAACGGGTGGCTTTTATTTCGCATCGGGATACCACCAACGCATAAAAATGCATCGCCAATTGTTTTAATTTTTTCGATAAAAAATTTATTGATGGTATCGTCAAAACTTGAAAAATATGTTTGCAAATCGCTTACCAACTCTTCGGGAGTAAGGTCTTCGGCTAATTTTGTAAAGTCCTGTATGTCGGCAAACAATACCGATACACTCTTGTAAAAACGGGGTGTTGCCTTTCCTTTGGTTTTTAGCTCTTCGGCTGTCTCTTCGGGTAAAATATTCAATAATAGCTTATCGGCCTTCTCTTTTTCCTCTTGCATTTTCTGTTCAGCCTCTTTAATCCTTGTAATATCCGATTCAACAATAATATAATTTTGGATAGTCTCTTTTTTGTTATAAATTGGTGTTACGGTCGTCTGTTTCCATTTTTGAGCATCGAGCCTATCAATTATTTGCCCAACGTAGCTTATTGAATGCCTCTCTTCTAATATCCTGTTTATTATTTCAAGTTTTCCGTCCTCTTTGCAAAAATCAGATATATTTTTGCCAACTTTTTCAATAAACTCTTCGCGAGAGTATCCATACATTTTTTGAAAACCGTCATTAACCCAATCAATATTGCCATCGGCATCAAAAATAATAACCGAGTTGTTTGTTTTACTTGCTACTAACGAAAGTTTTTTGAGTTTATCGTTTATAAACTTCAATTCCGAGACATCGGTCAACAGCATTATATATTGGCTTGTTTTGCCGCGCTCGTTAAAAATAGGGTTTAAGGTAGTTTTTACCCACTTTTTATCGCCATATTTATTTATTACCATTGAGGTGTGGTGTAGCGATTGCTTTAATTCCAATGCCCTCTCTAATATTGGCAATATTTTCATTTTATCTATTACAGTATGTATGTCGGGGCCCACCAGTTTTATCAATTCGTCAAGTGTATATCCAAAAAGCTCAATAAACCCTTGATTTACGAATGTAAACCTGCCTTTATGGTCGGCAATTGCAACTGCTGTGTCAGTTTTGCTGGCTACTAACGAAAGGCTCTCCAACTCAACATTTATCTCTTGCAAATGCTCTGACTGTGCCAACAATTCTTTGCGATGCAGACTTACACTTTGCCTCTCTTCAAACAGATCGTTTCGCAACTCTTTGGTTCTTTGTTTGTAAAGGTTGAGTACCCTCAAAAACCTATTTATAAGTTTTTTTATATATATGGATGAATATATAATTGCAAAAATAAAGACAGATACCGACAAGCCAATAACCACATAGTTACCCACCGAAAGGATTAAAAATGTTGTTAATATTGTATTCATTTCACGGGCTGTTTAGCTGTAACTGTTAAACGCAATAAGAATAGAATAGCTTCAATTATTTTATTAAATGGCAAAAATATCTGATGAAGTATAAACCCCATAAGTGTAAGTAAAAAAAGCCGCTTAAAGCGGCTTTTAAAGTGTTTTATTCTTTTTTAGAGCTTATTCTCACTTTTAGCAGAAAAAAGTAGTTCTTTTTGTCTTCAAGCGGCAAAAACTGATAGTCGAGTTTTCGTCCTGTTTTTCTTGCAATATCAATCAAACCTAATCCTGCACCACCTTTATTCGACAATGAACCTTCACGAATCTGCTTTTTGTATAAGGCATTTAATTCGTCTCTTGTCAATGAATTGATATGATCTATCGAATTTTTCAAATCATCAATTCTCTCATTCAAAATTTTGTTGGCTGTAATAACATTCCAAACATCATCTTTTTTACCAACAATAAAAAGTCCGTTTCCAACTTGACTATCTTCTTCGTAATCGTCGGAATGTTTTGTCATATTCTGCAAACACTCAACCATTACATGAAATACCTTACGCTTAACAGATTTTTCCTCATTGCTTTTATTCATATCACGCTCGGCCATTGAGGTAAACACCTTCATTACTTCGTGGCTAAATTCACCCTCATAAACTAATGAAAAACCATTACTGGCCATTTCATCATGCAACGATAATACAGATTTAATAAAATTTATGTCAGCACTCATCATATGTAAATTTTCACGGTTCTATGTAATATTACTTTAAGTTTGATAAAAATAAGATAAATTTTCAATAATTAATAACAATTATTCAATTTATAAAAAATAAACCATTAATTAGGCACTTTGTTCAATTTATAAATAAAAACCAGCTGGTTATTATTTGATGGTGTTATTTTTTTCATTAACAAATCGATATAGCTTGGGTTAATGGTTGTTACGTATTCAATATCGGGATAATATTTTTTTATCTTATCTACCCTTTCCTGTAAACTGTTTTCATTAATAAATACAATATAATCGGGTTTAGGCCAATTGTTATGCTCTATCTCTTGCGGGGTTTTTATACCCGTAGCAAAATTTATCAACTCCTTGCGGTTTGAATATTTGACTGAATCATTAAGGCTATATTTGCCAAGCTGATAAAATTGCATCTCTTTAACACCATAAAACATTGGCAGTATCGAAACACCATCGCGAATTGACTCTTCAACAAGTATAGTATTAGCATCGGTTTGTTTGCCAAGGTAAACCATAGTTTCGCAACGCGAGCGTTTTGAGTATGTGGTTGAGAAAACCGGTAAGGCAATAAAATTTATTGTCCAAAAAAACACCATTACGGGCTTAAACAGTTTTTTGTGCCTACCCCAAAATGCCGATTTATCCATATATGTCCACCAGCCTATTACCCCTGCCAATATAAATAGCGGCAGTATCGGCAATATAAAGCGCTCCTGCTTATTCGGAAAATAGTTGTGGAAGGCAAAAAACAGGAATGACGGCCAAAACAGAAGCGGGTATTTTCGAAAAATATTAAACCACCCAAAAAACAGGAACAGGCTCAATGGCGGTATAACCAACCCTCCTATTACTGTAGTGTACATATACCAAATATTATGGCCATAAGCTGTTTTGTTCTCTATGTTATAGCGTACATACTCCATAAACTCGGCAAATGGGCGGCCCCAAACAAAAACATCAATTATCGATTGTAAAAATGCAAAGCTTAATATTGCGCCAACCCCAAATGCTATTGCGGCTTTCCACTGTTTTTTGAAAAGCAACACCAAACCTGCCCCTCCTACTATAATTGATGTTTGAAACCTTATTGATACTGCAATAGTTATTATTAACCCTGCCAAAAAGTAGTACTTAAATGCATACTTTGCCCCCTCTTGTTTAACCAAAAGCCATAACCCCCACATAATAAAAGGCACGCAAACCATTTCAACCAAATTGTGTACGCTTAAAATCGGCATTACCCACAATAACGATAAAATAAGCCCAACTTGTTTGGCAATTTTATCGTTGGTATAATGCTTTGCTATTTTATATCCGTAAAAAACAACTAGTAATGAGAACAACGCATGTATCAACCTTATTAAAAACATTTTAGCCTTTGGATTATATATGCCAACAAACTCCATGGCAGAAAACAGCACATAATGTATGCCCGGGTAAACAAGGCTGTGCCCCTCGGGCACCGGTTTTCGGTTTGGGTAAACCTGCTCTTGTATTTTCGGCATCCAATCGTTCCAACTGTTATCATTTACCCATGCCTGTGCGGGTTCAATTACTAAAAAATGATCGTCGCTAAAGCCATAACCCTGCGAAAATATTGCTGCAATAAGCCTAATTGCAAAGGCCAAAATCAGAATACTTTTAAGCGGGTGGTTTATGTAATATGTTTTTATCTTGTTCATCTTTTGTCTAAAATATAAGATTCTCCCACAAATATAGTGGATAATTAATATAACCATTCAAATATTATGCTTAATAAATCTTTCTTAAACCGTAAATAATTATACTAAACAATATTCTTTTAAATACTTATCCGCATACTTACCCAATCAACTCTTCCGCCCTTACAGGGCTGAGTTTCACAAAACCACAATAAAGAAAATTCTTAATTTTCATTATTTTACCCC
>CAYQPP010000051.1:0-15299 GCA_964419235.1 uncultured Bacteroidales bacterium | reverse complement strand
TTTTAACACCCAATTAAAATTAGGTGTTAATCTCATAATTTCTATAAAATTATACTTCATGTCATATTTATGTGGCAATTCCATAATGTTTTTATCCAAATATAATAAAATATTGAATCAAAAAATGGCGAGGGTATAAAAAAACCCCACAAGATATAAGCTTGCGGGGTTTTTTTGTTGTATTTATATACTGCTATTGTAACTCGGCAAGTAGCTTTTGTACAGAGTCTTTGGCATCGCCATAAAGCATATCGGAGTTCTCTTTATAGAATAGTGGGTTTTCTATTCCTGCATATCCAACTGCCATTGAGCGTTTCATAATAATTACTTTTTGGGCATTCCAAACTTCAATAACGGGCATTCCATAAATTGGGCTGCCTTCGTCTTCGAGTGCGGCTGGGTTAACAATATCATTTGCCCCAATAACCATTACTAAATCGGTTTCAGGCATATCGTCATTAACCTCTTCCATTTCAAGCACGATATCATAAGGTACGTTTGCCTCGGCAAGTAGTACGTTCATGTGTCCGGGTAGGCGTCCGGCTACGGGGTGTATGCCGAATGTGATTTTTGTGCCTTGCTTTTTCAATGCCTCAACCAATTCAAAAATAGGATACTGCGCTTTTGCAACAGCCATGCCGTAACCCGGTACAATCATTACCGAATTGGCTTCTTTAATCAATTCTGCAACCTCGGCATGATTTGTTGAGGTAACTTCGCCCTCCATCTCTTGTGTTGATGCAGCAACATTTCCAAAACCACCAAATATTACCGACAAAAATGAGCGGTTCATGGCTTCGCACATAATAATTGAAAGAATTGCACCCGAGCTGCCAACCAATGCGCCGGTTACAATCAATAAATCGTTGCCAAGCATAAAGCCTGCCGCTGCTGCCGCCCAACCTGAATAAGAGTTTAGCATCGACACTACAACCGGCATATCGGCGCCGCCAATTGCCATTACCATCATAACACCAATAAAAAAGGCTATGCCTGTCATAACATACAATGGCATCATTCCGCTTATTCCGGGTGCTTGTGTAAACATAACGCCCATAGCTATCGACACAATTACCAATATAATGTTTACAAGGTGCCTGCCTTTATAGGCAAGTGGTTTGCTCATTATTACCCCTTGTAGTTTTCCCCAAGCTATTATTGAGCCTGTAAAGGTAATGGCTCCAATAAATACGCCTAAAAATATCTCTACAAGGTGAATAGTATGCTCTGAACCGTGCAACTCTTGGGTGTGCGGGTCGAGGTATGAGCCAAAACCTACCAATACTGCTGCAAGTCCCACAAAGCTGTGTAGTATTGCAACTAATTGCGGCATTGATGTCATTTCAACCTTGCGTGCTACAATTATTCCGATTACCGATGCAATTAAAATGGCAACTATTATATATGCATGTCCTGTTACTCCATGCCCGAGTACTGTAGATAAAATGGCGATAGCCATACCTACTATTCCGTATAACACTCCGCGTTTGGCAGATTCTTGTGATGATAAACTGCCTAAACTTAGTATAAATAATATACTTGCGAATAAATATGCTGCTGTTTGTATTCCGTGTGATATCATAATTTATTTTCTAAACATTTTTAACATTCTGTGGGTAACAAAAAAGCCACCTACTATATTTATACTCGCAACCAATACGGCAATAAACGCCAATATTGTCATAGGACTTGCAATGTCAGCTTGCATTTGTAGCAAACCGCCGGTAATAATAATACCGCTAATTGCATTTGTAACTGCCATTAAAGGTGTGTGTAGTGCGTGGGCTACATTCCAAATAACCTGCCAACCAATAAAAATGGCTAACACAAATACTGTGAAATGTCCTAAAAAGTCAGGTGGGGCAACTTGCCCTAACCCTAATAGTATTAGCCCTATAACAGCAAGGCTTATGGCTGTCGATTTAGCTTTTTTCTTTGCTATTTGCTCGGCGGTTGGTTTGCTTGAAACCTCTTTTTCTTCAACTTTAGGTTTTGCCGGACTAACAGGAAGTGGTTCGGGCGGCCAGTTTATTGCCCCATTATATGTAACCATTGCTCTTTTAACAACGTCGTCTTCCATGTCAATTTTAAAATTCTCGGCCTTTCCCATATCATCTAACAAGTGGCAAAGGTTGTTTCCGTATAACTGGCTGGCTTGGGTAGGTAATTGATCTAATTTACCTACTATGGTAACCCCGTTTTTGGTTGTATAAACCTCGTCGGGTTTTGTTGCTGTACAGTTGCCGCCCGATGAGGCTGCAAGGTCAACAATTACCGAGCCTGATTTCATTGCTTCAACATGATAGTCGAGAATCAATTTTGGAGCTTCGCGACCCGGAATTTGGGCTGTTGTTATAATAATATCTACATCTTGTGCCTGCTCTTTAAACAGCTCCATTTCGGCATCAATAAATGCTTGGCTCATTACTTTTGAGTATCCTGAGTCGGTTGCACCGTCTTCTTCAATATTTACGGTTAAAAATTGTGCTCCCATGCTTATTATTTGTTCTTCAACCTCTTTGCGGGTATCAAAAGCCCTAACTATTGCTCCAAGCGAATTGGCTGTTCCAATAGCTGCTAATCCGGCAACGCCGGCACCAATAACCAAAATTTTTGCAGGTTCAACTTTGCCTGCAGCTGTTATTTGTCCATTTAAAAAGCGTCCAAAATAATTTGCACCTTCAATAACCGACCTGTAACCGCTTATGTTTGCCATTGACGACAAAACATCCATTTTTTGTGCTCTTGAAATGCGTGGTACGGCATCCATTGCAATGGCGTTTATTTTTTTGTCGGCAAGTTTTTTTAGCAAATCTTGATTTTGGGCAGGCCATAAATAACTGAGGGTTACTGTCTCCTCATTCATTAGGCCTATTTCAGCCTCGGTTGGAGGTTGAACTTTTAAAATAATTTGCGATTGGGCATACAACTCACTTGCAGTGTTAATAATTTCTGAGCCTGCTTCTTTAAATGCAGCATCGGAATAATTTGCCCGAATACCGGCTCCCTTTTCAATTAACACTTCAAAACCCTGTTTAATGAGTCGGTTTACCGTTTTAGGCGTAGCTGCAACACGAAGCTCGTTTTGCATTAGCTCTTTTGGAATTCCTACTTTCATATTTATTTAATATTAAGTTTTAAATGGTATTAAACACGAAAGATAAAATTTTTTATCAATATATAATAAAATTGTATTTTACAATAAAATCAACATGGTTAAAAATGGCATGATTATGGGAGTTTTCAATACATTTTTATGTTGTTTAAAATGTATTTTTTATGATTTTTTTGTTCTAAGAAGTTTTTTTAATCCTACTAATTAATATGTTTTACTGTTTTAGTAATTGATTATGGGCAGGTTGCGGTTTGGGTGGAATTTTGCAGGTTATTTGGTGTTTAGCTTGAATTTAAACAAATTGCTGATTAGCAATGCATCAATTTTATATGGTGATATTGCTATACCAATTCGGTCATTGGGCTCAAGTTCCCAAGGAGTAAATGTGGCACTACAATAGGTAGTTTCATTCGATTTAAAGCTAACTGTATTAAGGGTAAAGGGAAAAAAATGCTTTTCGCCGTTATTGCAAAACTCAACTACGCTAAATTGATAGCAGGCTGTATCGTTTTTCAATATAACATTATAGTCATAAGGGTTATATACTTTAAAGTTTATTTTTAAAATGGAGTCGTTTTCTGTTTTTTCAACACTTTCAATATTTGCCGACAGATTATTTATAACAGGAAATTTATCTATTATACGATATTTGAATTTTGCATTTGGTACAATATCAAGAGGTTTCCAGTTTTTACCGCCATTTTTATAAAAGCAGACCGCCTTTTTTTGGTTATACTTATCTTGAATATCCAATAGGTCGTATTGTGTTTTATGATACCATATAGTACGCGATGCAAAAGCTTTTTTGCCTGTGTAAAACTCATATTTTGCCGGATTGCTATATGAGTCGTAAAACACAACGTTTTCATCTTTTGCAAAAGATGATAGTGCATTGAAAAACTCTTTACCCTCTTTATGAAATTCCGAATTTAAAGGCAGTGGCAACGCCAATACTACCCGAGCCAATAAAACAATGGGTAACGAGGCATATATTAGTTTAACAATAAGCCCTTTTGTTTTTGTGTTTTCAACTATGATGTTATGCAAAAATATAACGGTTGGTATAATTGCAATTGCAATCCAATGTGGCTCAACATGGCTTTTTAGCGAATCGAAACCAAAAAATGCAATAAAGCCCCAAAAAATAAATATTAGCGATTTGTTTTGCATTTTAACTTTGCCCATAAACAGATAGTAAAACAAAAATAGTGATACAAACGGGTTTAATATTAGAATGGTATTTAACAGATACCCGATAATATTGCTATACAAAAATACATTATCGGATCTATAGCTTAAATGGTAAATAAAAGTTACAAAGTTGTGGTTATATTGCCAATATATGTGTGGCAAAAAAAGCACAATGCCTATAAGTGCGGTTAAATAAAATAGTTTTTCTTTTAAGACTTTTAAATATGGCAAGAGTGAAAAAATAATAATTAATGCACCATGGTATTTTGAGTACATTAGCATTGCCGCAACTACACCAAGTAAAACCGAGTATTTAAGTGTTGGCTTTATCAGG
This sequence comes from uncultured Bacteroidales bacterium, assembly GCA_964419235.1. Taxonomy (GTDB): domain Bacteria; phylum Bacteroidota; class Bacteroidia; order Bacteroidales; family SZUA-534; genus GH45. Next base: position 10,659 of record CAYQPP010000051.1, on the reverse strand, counting down.
AATTTTTTAAAAATAAGTAGGTAAAGCGCGCCAAAAAAGAGTAGGGGTACGTCGGGGGTTGTTATAAAACCGTAAATATGGCATATGGGCATTGCCACTATTATTAGTGCAAAAATATACCCTGTTTTATCTTTTTCTCGTTGTTCTTTCGGAATTAAAAACCATATAATTATTTGTGTAAGAAATGATAAAATTACAGTAATTATTCTAACCCCTAAAATATTATGAAATATTGAATACCCTAACCAAATTACTGCTGCCACCATGGGGGGGTGGTCAAAATAGCCCCAAGCCATATTTTGTGAAAACATCCAATAGTATGCCTCATCTTTTGATATTGGGGTAAATATTGATTGAATTATATTAATAAGCGCAAATATACCTAAATACAGAGCTAACCTTTTATTAATATAAGTTTTAATCATGTATTGCTGCTATTGGTGTTAAAATGTATTTTTTTTAAAGTACAAATCTATGAATATAATAAACAGGCACAATTTTTTTTTATGTTTTGTTGATAATTGTTTGCAACGTAACTACTCATTTTTCTGTTTTTGATAAAAAAGCGTCAAACACAGGCTTGCCTGAATAGTAAAGTCGGACAGGGCTTTTTAAGTCTTTAAAAACAAGAAGTTACTTGTTTCGGTAAAGATAAGGGGGTTTATAAACAAACTCTGTTAGTTCTACTTAATGTTTATTCGCATACTTGCCCAATCAGCTTTTTCGCCCTTACATGGCTGAGTTTCACAAGTTTTCAAACTTTAGGCAAACAAGCACTAATTAGAAACCTACGCCTATACCCACGCTAAAAAACGGAGACCATGCCTTGTACGGAGAGTTGCTGTTTTGTAAAACATCGAACAAAACTTGGGCATTAAGCCAAACATTGTTTCCCATAGGCTGGCTGTAACCTCCGCCAACATACAAAAAAGGTACCCATTCGCGGCTTGAGCTTCCTGTTGCAGTGTATAGCTCATAGTTTAGTGTTTCATATTCAATGTGAGCATATAATTGAGGCACAATGCGGTATCGTAAAAACAGGCTGCCACCGTAGTTCGATGTTGTATATTTGGTACTATACCGTGTATCGCTAATATACTCGTAACCAATTTTTAAGCCGCTCGATAGCTTTGGTGTAAGTTTATAGCCTATTAACGGGTAAACGCCAATTTTTGTATAACTTCCAAACGAAAGGCCGATATTTCCTCCATAATAAATCTTATTGCTTTTAGTTTTTGTTGAATCATTTGCAGGAGTTGAGGCAGAGGCATCCGTTTGAATACTAAAAAATAAAATGGCAATGCCGAGTACAATAAAATGTGATTTCATAATTAAGATTTTAAATATTTATATTTTATTAACAATAAAACACAATTGAAATAAAAAAGTTCATATATTGAAGAAGTATTTTTAGTGTGTAACCAGTATTTAGGTTAAGAAATATCTTAAATTAGCTGTTAACCTCAATTTTGCAAGTTACGGTGTTAGTTGTTGATTAAAAGATAATTATGTTAATTAAATAGGGTTGCCAATTTAGTTCTCAAAATCTTGATTAGATGATTTGTATTTGGTATAGATAGGTCAATGTAATATTCAATAAGCAACATTCAACAAACAATAATAAAGTAAACAACAAAAAAATTGAACTATGGTGTATTAATTATATTATTTGATTATTAAGAAGCTATGTTTTATTTTCATTTTTAAATTAAGATACGACTTAAATGGGTAACCCTATAATTAAATTAGAACCTAAAAAAATAACTTATACAGTAATTATTAAGCATTTAGCCTTTACAGTTGCAGAATTAAGGGTTAACTTACAGCCTGCATAAATATGAAATTAAACACTATTGTAATATATTTGTATTATACATAGTAAAATAAAATATATAATAGTTATGAAAAAGATTTATGTAATAATGGTGCTTGCTATTGCATTATTGACATCGTGTGGTGGTATAAAAGTAACTACCGATTTTGATAAAACGGTTGATTTTTCAAAGTTTAAAACTTTTGAATATTATGGTTGGGCAAAAGAGAGTGATAAAATACTTAACCAGCTTGATAAAGACCGAATTGAAAAGGCTTTTGGCAAGGAGTTTAGTAATAGAAATTTGAAATTAGTGAATGAAAACGGCGACTTGGTAGTTTTGTTATATATTGTAACTAAAGAAAAAACCCAAACAACAGCTCATACCGATCATTATGGAGGAGGCCGTGGATATATGGGGTATTATGGTTATGGCCCCGGTTGGGGATATGGCCCCGGGTATTCAACTACAACAATTCATGAATATGATTATGTAGAGGGGACTTTAGTGGTAAGCATTTATGACAAAAATACCGAAAAACTGATTTGGGAGGGCGTTGGCGTAAAAACAATAGAAGAAAATCCTAAAAACCGCGACGTTTCAGTTCAAAAAGCGGCACAAGCCATAATGAGGGAATTTCCTATTAAACCGATACAACAATAAAAATGCTATTTAAGCAGCAATGAAGAGCAAATCGGGCAAAAACAAGTCGATTTTTCAAAAGCTAAAACGTTGGCTGTTTGTTGCGGTTTTAGCAATTATACTATTGGTAACAGCTGCATTTATTGTTTTTGTTTTAAACAAAGACAAAATCAGCTCTCGTTTATTACTATCGGCAAATAATATAATTGAAGGAGAAATTATTTTCGACGGAATTTCGTTAAACCCGTTTGTGCAGTTTCCAAGCACATCAATATCATTAAACAATCTTAAATTATATGGCAATAATAGTTATTTGTCTGACTCGAGCATAATGCCACTATTGGATATTGAATATCTGCATGCAGCCATAAATTTAAGGGAATTGGTAAAAGGGAATATTGTTGTATCGAATATTTTAGCCGAAAATGGAAAAATTAACGTTGTTATTTTTCCCGACAACTCGGTAAATATATTAAATGCCATAAAACGTAACGATTCAATTACCGTAAAACCCGTTACCAAAAACAGTCTTGACAGCGACACGGTTAAGGCACAGGGGCTTGCGTTAAGTTTAGAAGGCATTGGTTTCGAAAATATTGATATTAGTATTACAGATAAAAAAACAGACAAGAGTTCAGGTTTTTTTATTAATTCGCTTGAAGCAAACCTTGGGTTTTCTACCGATTCATTATCAGTTGATTTGAATACAGAAATACAGATTAAGGAACTTGATGCATTAAAACTGATGCCAACCGGTGGTGTTATTTTAAAATTGGACGGAAAGCTTAATGTAAATACGTTAGAGAAGATTGTATATTTAGATTATGCAAAGCTTGATGTTAATAGTGCATTATTTGCTTTATCGGGCGTTACACATTTTGGCATCGATAAAAAAGTAGATATATCTTTTAAGGGTTCAAATACCGACATGGTTTTTTTAAGCATGCTTTTAAATAAATCGGGGTTAAAAAACCTTAAAAAAGGGGAGATATACATAAATGGCGAAATAAAAGGCAGTTATAACAACAGGTTGCCGGTTACAAAATGCTGGTTTGGTATAAAAAACTTAGAACTCTATATTCCCGAAACAGGAAAATCTATTGACAGCCTTAATTTTAACGGATATTTTAACTCAGGTAATAGAACCGACTTATCAAAAGCGGTTTTGAGTATTGACACTTTAACGGCAAATTTGCCCAATGGCTATGCTAACGGCAAACTGCTTTTGTCAAATTTTAAAGCCCCGAATTTAAACTATTTATTTGATGTTAAAACCGATTTATATGGCTTGGAGGATGTTTTTAACATTAAAAAAATTGATAATTTATCGGGCTCGCTTACCGTACAAAGCAGGTTTAACGGTAAGTTTTCTGAAAATAAAGAATTACTGAGTAAAACAAAATCTTACACGTCAATAATTTTTGACACTGTTTCGTTTACCGCCGGCAACAATATTAAAAACATTGAAATTGACGGGCAATTGTCGGGCAATGTCGATACTTTGTGCATCAATAATTTAGATGCCCTTATTGGCAACTCCGATTTTTTTATAAACGGAAAGGCTTATAATTTATCAACATTGATAATTCCCAATCAAAACGATTTTACCTCACATCTGAATATTTCGTCAAACCTTTTTGATTTGACAGACTTTATGAATTATCGTGAGAATGTTGGTATAGGGTTTCCTTACCAAGCCATAGGGTTATATTTAGATGTTGATGCACAAACCAACAAAAAACGGATGACAGAGAGCTCGCCTGTGCCCGATATTACCTTTAGCATAAACCAACTTGACGTAACCGTAAATAAAATGCTGCCGCCGGTATCGTTGTCAAACGGCACTTTTGTTTTAGGCAATAACAATGGCGACCTATTTTTAACGTTCAATAATTTTGATGTTGAAACCATTGGCGGCAAATTAAAGGCCGATGTGGTTTATGGCGAACCTTTTAAAAGCGAAAAATATGTTGATATAAAATCGCAAATAACAGATTTTAACCCTGCACAGTTTTTTGCCCACAAAAAGGGTAACGACACAATAGCAACAAACGCATTGTTAAATGGGTCGGTAAATTGCAAACTATTGTTTGACGACAAAAAAGATGTGAAGTATGGAATGGTTGAGCTTAATGCCGATGAGCTTACTTACAAAACCGATTCGGCAGAGTATATTGCCAATGGGTTAACCATTAAAACCGACAACGTTTGTTATAACACAAAGGTGTCAAAAAACCCGCTTGTTACACTTTCAACAAACATGGCAATTAGTACCGCATCGGTAATTACAAATAAAACAAAACTCGACAGTTTGGCATTCCTTATTAATGCCGATAATGGTGGCTATAACATTAGCTCAGAAAGCATTGAGCTTTTTGGTGAAATAGGCAGCGGCACTCTGTTTGTTACCCCGTTTGCCAAACCAATGGTTTTAAAAGTTGATTTTGATATAACACAACTTGATGTAAGCAGGCTGTTAAAATCTTTTATTAAAGATACATTGGTTAAGGGTAAAACCGATTTGCTTTTTAAGCTTTCGGGGTCGGGCAACAATGTAAAACAGGTTTTAGCATCGCTAAACGGCGAGGTTTTGTTAACCAGCAATAATTTGTTGCTTTATGGTGTCGATTTAGACAAGCTGCTTATAAAAGTTGAGCGCAGTCAGCACTTTAATCTTGTCGATTTAGGAGCGGTATTGGTGGCAGGGCCTTTGGGGTTGTTGGTTTCAAAAGGTACAACTTACACTAACATACTGCTTACCGATAGAAACTCATCAACCAATATAACAAGGTTTGTTTCTGACTGGTATATTAAAAACGGTGTTTTTGCCATTCGCGATGTGGCATTTAGCACATATGAGAACAGAATTGCAGCAAAAGGGTGGTTGAATATTGCAGCCGACAGCCTTGACGTGTCTATTGCGGTTATTGATGCAAAAGGTTGCAGCAAACTGTCGCAAAGCTTAAGCGGCTCACTAAAAAAACCACATATGAGCGAGCTTAAAATAATATCGTCGCTAATTGCACCTGTAACAAATTTATTTGAGGTAAAATCAAATTGTGAGCCCTTTTATACAGGTTCGGTAAAAAACCCCGTGGTTATCGAAAAATAGGGCTTTTTATAAAAAGAAGAATTTAATAAAGGCAACTATCGAAAGCAGAATTATTACTATGCCACTTATGCGGTTAAGTATAAATATATTGCGCAGGCGAAATCTTTTTCTGAAAATATTAACTATATAGGTAAGCAAAAACCACCAAAGCGAGGCTCCAAAAAAAATACCCACAACCAATAAAAAGTTGTTAATTTCTCCGTTAACGGTACTTAACAGCCCTAACATTGCAAATGCAGCACCAAAAAACAGTATTGTGAGCGGGTTTGATATGGTTAAAAAGAAAACCGAAAAATAGTCTTTTACCGCATTGCGCTTTTTACGGCTTGCCCTATAATATTTATATTGCTTAATAGGGTTGTTAAATACCATTCTAAAGCCTAAAAACAGTAAAACCAACACACCCACAGCTTGAAATGCTATTTGGTTTTTATTTAAAAAATTTGTTATAAATGTTACGCCAAATGCTGCAACTATGGCATAAAATGTATCGGCGGTAGCAGCCCCAAGCCCCGATACAAATCCGAGCGCACGCCCTTTGTTAACTGTTTTTTGAACCAATAAAACCCCAATAGGTCCCATTGGCACCGAAACAATTACACCTATCAACAAACCTTTTAGGAAAAATTCTAAATAAAACATCTATCCTCAAAAATCATCTATTATATCAATATGCCAAAAGTATTAATTTTTGTTTAAACATTATAGCGGCAGGTAAAAGTATTATAATAAATGTTTGGAATTGCCCACATAAATATGACATGAAGTATAATATTATAGAATATATGAGATTAACACCCAATTTTAATTGGGTGAAAAAGGGTAAGACATTTTTCCTCTCTAAAATTGCGTTCGCTTTAAGCGAACGCAATTTTAGGGGATGGGTATAATCATTTTGCCATACTCACCCTGATGAATCAGGGTGTTAATCTCATACTTTTGTATCAATCATAACTATATGGGCAATTCCATAAATGTTTTTTCATGCTACTGCTAATCTGCTAAAGCAAGATGTTTTTTAGTGAGTTACTAATCGCAAATCAATTTTATTATAGATTTTTGATTGACGAGTTTAGATATATAAAGGGTTTTAAGGCTATGATGTATAGGTATAGTTTTTTTTGTTACTTTTATACTTAAGTTGTGTAGCATACCAGGAGACGACCGAAAAATTGAGAGTTAAAATATGAAAAGAGAAATAAAAGAATGGACAAATAACAAGAAAGGAAAAGCCCCCGCTTCTCATTTTTTTAAGTTTCTCAGCCAACCCACATTTGGCACATTTGCAAAGTCGCACAAGCCGACCCACAACCCAAACTTTACAAAAGAGTGCAATTTTGCCAATCCAGTAATTAAAATTTTCGAATTCTAAAAAAGCAAAAAACTCCTTCTATGTTTCAAATAATTATGCTATTTTTGTTAGCTATGGATATTAAAAAAAAATACGTAGGAATTGACATTTTTTCAGGCGCTGGAGGTCTTAGTCTAGGTGCAATAAAAGCTGGAATAAATATCCCAATTGCAATAGAAAAAGACCTGAATGCAGCCAAAACATTTCAACGTAATCATCCAAACACTGAATTAATTACTAAAGATATTCAAGATGTCAATCCTCATTTATTTGATATTATTGAACCTCTTATTATTTTTGGAGGACCTCCATGTCAAGGTTTCTCACTTTCAAATTCAAAAACCAGGAATGAGGAAAATAAAAACAATAATCTTTATCAAGAATTTATTCGCTTCATCAAAGAATTAAGACCAAAATGGTTTCTGTTTGAAAATGTTGAAGGAATTGTAAGTTTTAATAAAGGAGAAACGGTAAAGCAAATAAAGAGAAACTTTGAAGAATTGGGCTATAACGTAAATTACAAAGTTCTTACAGCTTCAGATTATGGTGTGCCTCAAGACAGAAGCAGATTTATATTAGTTGGAAATAATGAAGGAATTCATTTTGAATTTCCTAAAAGGGCAAAAACAAAAGTATCTGTAATGGATGCAATTAGTGATTTGCCATTTTTAAAAAATGGACAAAATGCTGAAGCACTTCCTTATCAAAATAATTCCCCCTCTTCCTATGCCAAAAAGATGCGAAATGGTTCTAAAATAGCTAGACAAAATTTCGTTTCAAAAAATAATGATTTAGTTATTGAGAGATATAAACACATTAAGCAGGGTCAGAATTGGAAAGCAATCCCAGACCATTTAATGCAAAATTACAAGAACAAGAATAATTGTCATAGTGGGATTTACAAACGTCTTAATCCTAGCATTCCTTCTGTTGTAATCTCCAATTACCGAAAGAATATGTTAATTCACCCAGAACAGGATAGAGGTTTGTCTGTTCGAGAAGCTGCACGTATCCAGAGTTTCCCTGATGATTTCATCTTTGAAGGTTCTCTTATGCATATACAGCAACAAATTGGGAATGCAGTTCCACCACTTTTAGCGGAAGCAATTTTTAAAAAAATAATAAACTACGAATGTCTGAAACGGTAATAAATACTTTAAAATTCAAATTTGATGTAAGTGCTTATCGTTTGTTAGGTAGGGAACTAATTACAGATAGGATAACTGCATTATTTGAGTTAGTTAAAAATTGCTATGATGCAAATGCTGAAAATGTTTTAGTAAAATTCGAGCAAGTGAATCCTCGTTGTGATGAAAGTAGGATTTTAATTCAGGATGATGGAATTGGGATGAGCTTTGAAGACATTCGAGACAAATGGATGGTAATTGGAACAAGTAGTAAGCGCAAAGTTCGACTTTCACCCGCTCCATATAACAGAAAAGTTGTTGGTAAAAAGGGAGTTGGCAGATTTGCCGTTGATAAATTAGGGGCTAAATTGCTATTAAAAACCACAAAAAAAGGTTCCTCTGAGCTTTTATGCCTCGAAACAGATTGGTCCTTTTATGAAGAACAAGAACATCAACAACTCAGCCTTGATTTCACAGGTAAAGACAAATATTTTACAGATATTGAGAATAATTGGTGGAAAGAATCTACTGATAAGGAAACTTCAGGAACAACTCTAGAGATTTCAATGGTGAATGATGTCTGGACAGAAAATGACATCATTCGCTCAATCAAGGAATTATCTAAACTTATTTCACCCTCAAACAAATTAAAATTTCCGTTTAATGTAATTATCGAAGCACCTGAATATGATAATTATCAAAAACAAAAGGTAGAAACGAAAGCAATTGACATTGCAACTCTTAAAATAGAACTGTGCTATAATGAGGCTTCAAACAAACAAGAAATTATATCTATTGAAAAAGATGAATTAAAAAAAATTGAAGTTGAAGCAAGGGAATTCGGATTAGTTGGCATGACTATTTATTATTTTGACCAATCTGCAAAAAATAAGTTTCGTAAATCTTTTATAGATGAAAGAATAGATGGGATAAAAGTGTATCGCGATGGAATAATTGCAACACCATTTGCTGAGTATGTTAGTCATAGGGATGAGCAGAAAGATTTATTTGGCATTGATAAACGAAGATGGTCCGGTTTTTTTGACAAAATTGGTTCGCGTGATATTTTAGGTTGGATTGAAATATCTGATGAAAGAAATCCAAAAATCATTGATGCTACAAATAGACAAGATTTTGTTGACAATAAGGAGTGGATTGAATTAAAATCTTTTACTATTGAGCAAGTAAAAAGAATTGAAGAGTTCCTAAAAAAGAAAAAAAATACAGAAATTAGTAAAACAAAGTCTAAATTTAAAGTTGCGAAAGATGAAATTGGGAATCTTCGAAAACAGCTTAATGCAGTAAAAGAAAAAGCAGAGTCGTCAGAAGTTAAACAAACAATTACTAATGTTGAAAAGCAGTTAGCAAAAACTCAAGCTACTGTCCAAAGGTCTTTAGCTGATTATCAAAATTTAGAAAAAGAAAAAAAACAACAAGAGAATCTATTTTTCAGTTTGGTATCGCTTCAAACATATGCAGGAATGTTATCTCATATTACTCGAACTTCAATTGGCAAAATTAAAAGAGATGCTGAATTCATTCATAAATGGATTCCAAACCCTCAATTCAATACGCATTACAAAAAGATGGGTGCTAATATTTTTACTGAAATGAACCATCTGGGTAGTGCCGTGGATTTCCTATTAAAATATGCAAAGGACGACCAAAAGTTTGAAGAGATAAATGTCAAAGAAACACTCGAACATATTTTTAATGAAATTTATTTTGATGAGTTTAAAAATAGAGGAATTGAAGCTTCATTGGAAATCAACCGAGACCTAATTGTAAATTATAATCTTAAATCTTTTGAAGATATTTTTGATAATCTTATTAGTAATTCGTTTAAGGCAGTTGAAAAGAATTCAGGACAGAAACTTATTAAATGTAGTGCAATAATAGAGAATGACAAATTTATTATACTTTTTTCTGACAATGGATATGGTATATCTGAAAAAAATAAGTTTAGGATTTTTGATGTTTTTTATACTACAACCTCAGAGCAAGGTGGTGCAGGTCTGGGGCTTTTTATTGTTAAATCAAGACTTGAGGCATTAAAAGGTTCAATTCAGGTTATTGAAAATGAGTATAAACCAACTGGTGCTACATTCAAAATTGAATTACCATTCAAACAATAAATATGAAAAAACTAAATTCAACAATTGTAATTATAGATGATGACAACAAGATTAGAGAAGGAGCACTTTTCATAGAGTTAGAACTTGAATTTGAAAATGTATTGTTATTTGAGAATCCTGACGAAAGCATTGATTTTATTCATAAAAATCTTGGTGAAAGAATTTTGGTCTTATTAGATTTGTCATTCCCAAAGAATAATCCCAATGGAGATAAAATATTAAAATCTATCCGTAAACTATCATTTCTTGTCCCTGTAATAATATGGAGTGGTGCAGATGAAGACAAGGATGTTTACACAAGCTTGATTAATAACAGAGCATTTGGTTACTTGGCTAAAAATGCATCATCTGAAGAAATTATTACAAAATTAAAGGAGGCTTATAATAATATCAACAATGATATAAGTATTGCATTGGAAGAATGGATTTTGTCGCATTCATTAGAGCAAATAGAAAAACCATATATGCATACAATTAA
>CAYQPP010000050.1:4652-15357 GCA_964419235.1 uncultured Bacteroidales bacterium | reverse complement strand
AGTTTCGTGCAAACAAGCGGATAAATATAAAAACAAACTATTTACTGAACAACATTACTGCAAGCAGACGTGATATTAATTAAGTTAATAAAAATATGGGCAAGCCGATAAAATTAGACATTAAACCCGATTTTAATTTTACCCTAATTGGGTTGGTTACTTCTGAACAGCTTTACAGGGTAAGTTGGTTAATTAATGAATTGCTAAACATACATTTAAAAGAAACCCCGCCTTTGCAGGTATATCACACAAAAAGGCAGATAGTGCAGGAGTTCCCAAAATTTTGTTTCTGTTCCGATAGCGATTCATGTTTTTATCTTATTGGCAACAAAAGCCAGCAAGGCTTTTTAATTGAAGAGCAAAAACAGGTTGACTATTGGATTAAAGTTGAGGGTTTATTGTTTGAGTCAAATGATTTGACAGATAAACTAAAAGGCTTAAAAAACATAAACCTGGCTTTTGAGGTAAAACCAGGTTCGTTAAAATCAAAATCGCGTTTGTTATTTTCCGAAGAAAACGATTAGGGCCTTACCCACTCTTGTGTGCGAAAGAAAAAGCCGATATAGCCACGCACTTGTAGTTTGCCGTCTTCTTCCCATATTTTGCAATCGTACAGTTTTCCGTTATCGGGGTCAAGTATGCCATCATCGCCTTCCCAAACATCGTCGTCAATCTCTAAGCCGGTAATTATTTCCATACCCAAAACCTTTTTTCCTTTTCTGTAATCGGTACATTCTGTACAAACTTTGTTAGGGTCGGTATCAGGCTTTAAGCCAACAATAGTTCCATATAATTTTCCATCTTTTACAGTTATCTCTACATAAGATTTCATCTTACCGGTTTCGTCATCAATAGTTTTCCATTTACCAGTAACATTACCTTGAGCAAACGTGCCATACATAATAAATAATCCTGCAACCAATACAATAATTTTTTTCATTATTTTAAATTTTAGTTAAACATTCGTTTATTTTGCCCTACTGCCTTACAAATTACAAAAATATTTTATTATGCAAAGCGGTTTTTTAAAATTGTTACCGTTGTTCAGGTTTTATTGTGGGTTTTAATTGTAAAAACAGCGATGCAATCAACAAAATTAAACCAAGAAAAAACAGGGCTTTCCCAATTCCAAAAACATCAACCATAAAACCTGTTATAATTGCAAATATTGCTGCAAAAACAGAGTCTAACTGCGATTGAATTGATAGGCCGGTTGCCAAAACCTCGTTTTTTACTTTATCGGCAACCAAACCTGTGCCTATCGGCTTACGGATATTCTGTATTATATAAATTACAATAAAAAGGATAATAGCCCAACTGCTGTTTTCGCCCGATATTAACCCACCGGTAGCCACGCCTGCCAATAAACCAATAATTAAAGTGTAATTTATTGCCTTTTCGGGAGTTTTTAACCAGCCAACCACTTTCCCCGAATGCCTTGATGAAAAAGAAGATATGAGGTAAATAAAAAAGTAGATTACCCCTATTGCAATGGCTGAATTATTTTTGTGGTTTTCATTATTCAGTATAAGGGTTGAGCTAATGGCCAATACAATTATTGGCTGCAAATAGTCTTTCATTGCCTTAAAATACCCTTGATAAGTTGACAAATTGAGTATGGTTACCCAAAGCGATTTTATTTTAAATGATGCAATTGTGTTTTTGGCAAGAAGTTTAATGTTTTGCCTTTTATTAACGTTATTGTCCGTTTTTAGCGGGCCGTCTAACGATTGCGGATAGCTCCATATTAAAATCAAGTCGGCAATATATGGCAACGTCGAAACTAAAAATACCATTTTGTAGTTGCCGGTAAAAATAACAATTGCAGCTGCTATTATTGATGAAACAGCCGACCCAATTTGCGACCACGATCGAGTATGTCCATAGTATGTTACCTTTTCGTGAAGCCAGCCTTGGGTTTTTAAATAATCAAATATTATTGCCTTATGGGTTCCGGTGCGCATGGCATCGCCAAAACTAAAAAACAGCATAGCAACGGCAAGCCAGCCAAAACTTGGCGATGCATAAAATATTACAAACGAAATAATGTAACCAACAAACGAGGACATCATGGTTTTTTTACGCCCCAATACATCGGCAATTACACCGGTTGGTATTTCGAGTATATTAATGCTTATCTCGCGAATGGCATATAGGGTGCCTATCTGCAAAAAAGTTATGCCCTTATCTAAAAAAAAGAGCATTAAAAAGGGCTCAAAAAATTTTAAGTTTTTAAAAAAGCCGTAAAGGCAAAATTTATAGTATTGTCTGTTTTTGGTAAACTGTTGCATTTGCTAAAATTAGCAATTCAATTATTAATAATGTGTGTATAAACTCTAAATTTTGTAGGCTCTACAAAGAGCCGCTAAAACGATGCAGATTTTAGTGAGCAGATATTAAAATAGTAAGAACAACACCACAATGTTAAAACATGGTGTTATCCTCATTCCAATTGTTAATAAAAAGTTCAATACCGGCTCTTACCCGTTAAACCTGTAATTAACGCCCCTTTCCAAAAGTAATTGAATCTATTAACTTTCGTAAAACATCGGTTAAAAGCATTATATACAAAACAATGCTAAAGAGCCACATAACTATTACGTTAAACCAGTATGTTTCAATCTCTAACGAACCAAGTTTTTTAATAGGAGCATAAAAGTGTGCCCTGCCGTAATTTGATACGGGGTCTTTATAAATGGGGTCGGCTAACTGAACAAAACCATCTCCGGTGTTGTGTATTTTATGAATCTCTGTTCGGTTCATTACCATATCGGCCAAAAAATCGTTATAATAGTTCTTTTTAAGCTCAACCAATGCATCTTTACCACCTAATTGGTCAGTAAGTTCGGCTACTTCTTTATCAAGCAGGCTAATGGCCTTGTTTTGCTTTTTTTGATAATACCGTGTAACAAGCCGCAAATGATCTTGTAGTTCTTTAAATAGCTGTGCATCAAGCTTTTCATCGGTAATATTATTAACCTTATCAAAGGAATAATTAGGTGTTTTTTTGTTTAATTTAATAATCTCATCTCTTAATATATTAATGTTTTTTAGCCTCAGCTTCTCGTTATTGCCATATTGAATTTTTGATATTTTGTTATTCAATGCCGGAATTAAGTATGAAGCAATATAACTGGCCTCGCTTTTCTTTTTCTCTAAATAAAAAAAGTGTTTTTGGTATTCGTTATCTTCAAATTGTTTAACTGCCATAGCCTCGTATGCCCACCTCGACACCATCATATCGCCTAAAATAGGAACATGCTCATACGAGCTAATGCTGCGGTTTAACTTCTCAAATTTTACCATTGTGCCACTAAACAGCAGTTGTGGCACTACCAAAAACGGAATCAAAATATAAATTGTTATTACCGAATCGAGTGCCGATGATATATTGAGCCCTATCATATTCGATGCGCAAGCTGCCGAAAACAGTACCAGCCAATGAGCAAAAGTAAGACCGTGAATCTCCATTATTGTGTTGCCAATAAAAATAAACGATATAGTTTGTATTGCCGATATAATAAACAGTATCAATACTTTACTGTTGATATAGCTAAAACGGCTTAAATTCAGGAATTTTTCGCGTTTTAAAAGTTGCCTGTCTTTTATTATCTCTTCGGCACTTACCGTAAGCCCAATAAATATTGACACCACTACTGCCATAAACATATAAATTGGCACATTTTCGTTTGCGCTAAACACATAAACGGTGGGGTCGTCGGCTGTTCCTTGAATATATTTGGTAAAGTATGCCAGCATCATTGCCAAAAATGGAGCTTCAAGAAAATTTATTAATACATACTGCCGGTTTGTAAGTTTCGATAAAATGTTACGTATTGAAAATATCCTAAACTGCTTAAACACATTAGGAATACTGAAATTATTTTTAGGCAGCTCCTTTTTTTCGGTAACCTCGGTTTTGTTGATTTCAACATTTTTTTGAAACATGTCGGCCCATTCGGCAGGAGTGGTTTTTCGCTTGCGCGTGATTCGGCCATACTCATCAACAATTTTGGCCTCTAATATTTGCAGTACTTGCTCGGGGTTGATATTACCACAGTTGTAGCACTCGGCCTCCATTGCATTTACATGGTTGCTCATGGTTTTAAAGTAAACAACCGAGTCAACAGGGTTGCCGTAATAAACCAAATATCCGCCTTTGTCCATTATCAACAGCTCGTCAAACATTTTAAAAATGTCTGACGATGGCTGGTGGATATTCACTATTACCAATTTGCCCTTTAATGTCTGCTCCTTTAAAAGGTCCATTACCATTTCCGAATCCATTGACGACAACCCCGACGTTGGCTCATCGACAAACATTACCAAAGGCTCGCGAATTAATTCAAGCGCAATGTTCAGCCTTTTTCGCTGACCGCCGCTAATGGTCTTTTTTAATGGGTTCCCAACTATCAAATCGCTTGTTGTTATTAAGTCAAGCTCTTCAAGCACCTTGTTTACCACCTCTTTTATTTCGTCGTCGTCGTATTTGTTAAAACACAGTTTTGCGTTATAATACAGGTTTTGGTAAACTGTCAACTCCTCAATCAACAAATCGTCTTGAGGGACAAAACCGATAACTCCTTCTAACTGGTCTTTATCTTTATAAATATCGAGTCCGTTTATTAAAATTTGCCCGCTTTGTGGAGGTAAATTTCCATTAAGCACATTTAACAAAGTAGATTTTCCGACACCACTGCCCCCCATAATTCCGATAAGCTCGCCCCCTTTTTCGCTAAAGTTAAACCTATGTATGCCGTTGGTGCTGTTTTTAAACCTGAATTCAACATCTTTGGCAGTAAAAATAACCTGCTGCTCATTCATCGAATCAATAAACTTTGAAACAATATCGCTATAATAAATATTACCGATTTTAGGGTTACGAATTGCCGAACCCTTAGGCAGCATATAGGTACGAGCCAAAAGGATGCTATGCCCGTTCAGGTATAAATTATTTTCGCCTGCATATCTAAAAGCATACATATTTATCGATGGAAGAAACATTACTAATATCCTGCCTTTAAGCTGTTTATATTGCAAGTGTTTAAATCCGGGAAATGGGGCACCATCATTTGAGTCGAGAATAAGCATGTTCTCTTTATATGGTATTTTTTCAAGCGACGACTCTAACGAAAAGGCATGGCAATTAAAATACTCATCTTCGGGAATATTAAAAATATCGGATACCGTTTTTACAAAATCAAGGTCTTTCTCGGTAATAGCCTCCCCGTAACTTATAAATTCAAGCAGTTGTAAAAGCACAAGTATTTTTTGATCTTGGTGCAACTCCTCATTAATTTGCTGGCATATTTTTAAAACCTTTACTGAATTTGATGAGGTACGCTTGCGCACTTTTGTACCATCTTTTTTTGTCATATCGCCATGGTGTGTAGCTATAAAACTATCAAATAGCTCAAGATACTCGTTTACCTGAGCAAGGCTTAATTGTAATTTTAAATATGATTCAACAATTGATCGTGATTTATCTGAGACACCGTCTTTATCTACGTTTGCAATTATTGCAAAAAGTTGCATCAAAGCTTTTAATATCGATTCATTCATAGTTAATTTGTGTTTTTTGAACCTTAAATTTAAAAAATAAATGCCAATTTAACTTGATTAATTAATAAACTTTATGCTATTTGCCACAACAAGTTGACATAATGCAAATTACAAAATCAATAATTGGCTTTACATACTATTTTTATTATAAATAGTACACACAAATTTGCAATAGGAGGCAAAACTAAAGTACGTTTTTTGAAATTTACTTTAATTTGTTGTGGTGTTGCCTGCTCAAATAAATCATGCGGGTTTTTACAACACTAATAATTATCTACAAAAACATGTTTTGCTTTTACAGATTGGCAACACAAAAGACTAAATATTTATGCAAAAAAATTTTGTATTTTTAGAGTTGGGCGGAAATAAAGGCGACAGGTTAAGCTTAATAAAACAAGCAAAAAAATTGCTTGCGCAGAATAGCTGTAAAATAATTGCACAATCGTCGGTTTATGAAACACCCCCTTGGGGTTTTAGTGCCACCCAAAATTTTTACAATCAAGTTATAAAAATTGAAACAGCTTATTCGGCTATCGAATTAATTTACGAACTGCAAAAAATTGAGAAAATACTGGGGAGGGTTCGTGGCCCCGAAAGGTATGAATCGAGGAGTATGGATATTGATATACTTTTTTTTAATTGCGATATTATAAATAAAAATGATTTAACAATACCGCACCCCCGATTGCATTTGCGCAAGTTTGTATTAGTTCCTATGAACGAAATTGCTCCCGGGTTTATTCATCCTAAACTAAAACTAAGTATTAAACAACTCCTGTCAGACTGTACTGACCCGTCGGTATGCAATAAAATTGAGTGATTATTATACTTTCTCCAAACATGCCATAAACCTTGATATTACTGCTATATTGCCTGTTTTTTATTATGAAATTATAAAATGTTCAATATTTCTCTCTTTTTCATAAAATAAAAAAAGACATCCATTTTCATCTGTTTTAGATTTTTTATAAACAAGTCCTTTTGTTTTAGAATATTCATTATTGTAAATATCAATATTGTTAACATTTAACCCTAATCTGGGCATTTTAATATCACCAGTTCCACTATTATATATTCCTCTACAAATCACATTCGCCTGTCTTGAATAAAAATCTGCTTTGCAGTAATTTCTAATATTTCTGAAAGCTAACATTTTGCCAAAAATAGCGGTTAAACTTAAAGGAAATATTGATAAACAATAATCAGATAAGTAAATTACGTTTTCATACTCTCCTTTGCTTATTAAGTCCTTTATTTCTATTTCAAAATCATCAACAGTATTATTGTATGAAATTTCATATATACCTGCTCCAACAATTAATGCAACACACTCATTTTTATTAAGTTCAATATCATTGTTAAACTTAAATAATAAAGTGTTAAAGTAAAAATCACTATTATGATCCTGAGTTTCATTTAATACTCTATAATAATCCTTATAGAAATCAAATGTCTGTGATTTCAATTGGGATAAAAATATTATAGTAAATAAAAAAGTAAAAATAAATTTCATATGCATTAAATTCTCAAGTTACGCCCAAATGTTCGTTAAAATCGTACCCTTTCTTGTTTTGTGTACTTGATGATGCTATTTCCTTAATTTTTCTTTTTTAAACCCTGCTCCAGTTTATTTAATTCACGGTCAAAGTCCGATATATAATTCTTGTCCTGAATTACCCTGAATTTATCATATTCGCTTTCGGCTTTTAACTTGGCTTCTAACATTGATATTTTTCCTTTATCCATAAGAATGGGGTAGTCGGATAATTCTAAGAAACGAACTAAAAAGGTATCCCAATCTTTCATGTTCATTACTGTCCGATTCAAGGCTCTTGTTTCTGCTAAATCGAGGTATGCACCAACAATACGTTCCAATATTTTTATATGCTCTATGTTCAAATAATTCTTTGCTATGACAACATCGCTTTTTAATATTTTACCTTCAGGTGCTTGTTTCCATGTTTTTAGCCCCATGTGTATTTTTTTTGCATCAGCTTCCGTGTATATTATCTCAGCAGCTGTTTTACCAGTTATCGCCCAATGAAGTTTATTCTGAACAATTGCAAAAAATTGTTTGGTAATATCAGCTTTGCTGTCGTAATCGGCAGATAGTGCGTAAATGTCTGTGATTTTTTGATATAATCTTCTTTCACTCAAACGAATTTCTCTAATCCGTTCAAGCATCTCATCAAAATAATCTATTCCGAAATGCCTGATTTGCTTTAGGCGTTCATCATCCATTGCAAAACCTTTGATAATGTATTCGTGCAAAATTTCAGTAGCCCATTTACGAAACTCAATGGCTCTATGCGAATTTACACGATAGCCAATGGCAGTAATAGCACGTAAATTATAATGATTAGTATTATATGTTTTGCTGTCTTTGGCAGTATGTGCAAATTTTGCACATACTGATTTTTCAATTAATTCACCACTCTCAAAAATATTTTTAAGATGCTTGGTAATTACGGTTCTATCCTTTTCAAACAACTCTGCAATTAACTTTTGAGGAAGCCAAAGTGTTTCGTCTTTAAAATACACATCAATATTAACCTTACCATCTTTGGTTTGGAATATTACAAAGTTTGAGAAGTGTTGTAGGTCCGTATTATTGTTGTTCATAATTGTTCTGATATTTTAAATAAAGCATAAAGTTATTATTGCTTATTTTCGTTAGGTAAAGAATATTCTTTTTTAGAAGCATAATCATCTACTGATGATAAAGAATAAAAACCTTCATATTTTATTATATTGAAAATCATTGTGTAATAAATTTCAATGCAATCATATATCATACTTAAAAGTTTTTTATTATCAGCTTTTTTTATACCACCATGAGCTATCGCATTTCTTAGGTCTTTCCAAGAGTTGAAATTACCAACTGCAATTTTATCATCAATAAGCTGTTTTACTATTTTTTGATTTGTTCTTTTCTCAGATTTTGTACCTTTTTCTAATTCGTTAATTATCCATTGTTTTGAGCCATTATGTTTTAATTCAAACTCTTCATTAACATAATCAATCAAGTTTTGAATGTCATTTTTAAAATCCTTTTCATCTAAAAGAACTAATCGATGATTTTTAAAGAATGTTGCGGCTATATGTTCTATTTGGATTGATAGGAGTTGCCCAAAGTTAAACAAGTACAAGCGAGACGATTCTATAAGCCTTTTATTATTTTTTAATATTTTAAGAAAAATTTTATCTGATGTACTTTCAAGATAGTTATAATACTTTAAAAATAAAGTATTGAATGATTCGTCATCACCATGATTTGTAAGTAATGGAGGTGGCATATTTGAATTTATGGAGTAGATTGGATTTGCCGAATAAAAACATGTACCAAGAGAACAAATGGAGAAATACATAGGTTCAAGCTCTTTTCCTAAAACAAAAGAAAGAGACCTGACAACTCTTTTATATAGTATTTCAGTTATGTTTTCTGTTGCAAAAAGAATCTCAAGATATGTATTATACTGAGATATGTTTATTTCACAATCATCTGAAATAATAATACGCCATGAATTGATTTCTTTTCTGCTATGATGTTCAAAAGAATAATCCCATTGTTTTGGTTTATCATTATTAACAAGTAAAAAACTTTGTTTATAAGGCAAAAATGAAGAAATATGAATATGATTTCTATTTGATGGAATATCATATTTACCACTAAATATTGCTCTATTTAAAGTATAAGTTTTGTTGGTTGTCAACTTTACTACTCGTACTTCAATTATTTCTTGAAAAGACTTAATGTTTAAATTTATAGTTGCATGATACTCATTTCCACCGATATCGTTAGCAATCACTTTACAGTTAGATTCTGATAATCCTCCTGTAATATCAGGTTTAAAAAAATCGGATAGTGATTCTTTATTATTTTGCACTATACTATTTCTAAAAAAGACAAGTTTTAATCTTTTGTTATTATCCTGATATATATAACCACACCCTGTAACTTCATTACTTTCTAATGATAGTTTAATTGAAATAAAATCAATGCGAAAACGTCCTTCCTTTAAACTTAAAATATCTTGCTCTTGCTTGTTATCTGTACATAAAAACATATCAATACATATTACTCAAAATTCAATTTAGGCAAACTATCAACGGTTTGCATATTCAGGTTAATAACAGATAAAAACAAATCAAGTATATAACGATGGTTATTAACCTCTTTTGCCCAATCATTGGGATCGTTTTTGATGCCGCTCTTTTTGTCAGTTTTTATTTGGTCGCGTTCCATTATCCACTCAATGGCACTTTTGCCATTTACAACATATTCGTAAACTTTAACAGGTATGTTGCTAAGTGTTATGCTGCTATTGAATAGGACGCTTTCTTTTGATTGCCAATTAGGCACAACTCTTGGCTACGACGACATTGTAATATGTTTTGCTGTTTTTGTCAAACGTGAAAAATTACTCCTTGCCTCCAAAGGCTAAATCACCGGCATCGCCCAAGCCCGGTACAATGTATGATTTTACTGTTAATTCATCGTCAATTGCTCCTGCCCAAATAGTAACATTTTTGCCCACTAAGTTATTTTGCAGATGCTCTATCCCCTCTTTGCTTGCAATTATTGAAACTATATGTGTGTGTTTGGGGGTGCCTTTTTGAAGCATTGCCTTATAAGCCAATACCATTGAGGCTCCGGTTGCCATCATTGGGTCAACCAAAATAATCTCTTTGTCGTTAATAGGAGGACACGATATATGCTCAAATTTTATTTGAAAGGTGCCGTCTTTGCGGTATTTTCTATATGCCGATATAAAAGCATTTTCCGACCTATCAAAATAGTTTAATACACCATGATGCAGTGGCAACCCCGCCCGCAATATGCTGGCAATTACCGGTTGGTCTTTTAATACCTCCATTTTAGCAATGCCCAACGGGGTAGAGACTTCGGTTTTTATATACTCCATTTTTTTACTTATCTCATAAGCAAAAATTTCACCAACACGCTCTAAGTTTCTTCTAAAGCGCATGCTGTCAGTCTGAATTGTCTGATCTCTTATTTCAGAAATAAATTGGTTAAACAGAGAATTGCTTTTGCCAAGGTTAATTACCATTTTGTAGTGTCTTTTTAGTTCAATGTAAAATTGCAAAAAAATATTAAACCATCAAAATGCAAATTTGTGTC
>CAYQPP010000050.1:0-4552 GCA_964419235.1 uncultured Bacteroidales bacterium | reverse complement strand
TCTACAACAACCCTTCATCGGCAAAGCTAAAATACTTTGTGTCGCCAATAATTACATGGTCAATGGTTGAAATATCCATTAAATTGGCAGCCTCTTTTATTTTATCAGTAATTTTTTTATCGTTATCGCTTGGTTGGCTATTGCCCGATGGGTGGTTATGAATTAATACAATGTTTGAGGCAAGCTTTTCTATTCCGTGCTTAATAATAATTTTAACATCTATTATAGTGCCTACTGTCCCACCCGAGCTTATCTTCTCTTTATCAATTATCCCGTTTGAGCGGTTTAAATACAGAACCCAAAACTCCTCATAAGGCAAATCGCCTAATAGCGGTTGAAAAATATCAAAAACAATACTGCTGTTATTAATTCTTTTTCGCTCAATATCAATTTTCTTCCTTCGCCGCCCCAACTCAAGTGCTGCAATTATTGTAATTGCCTTTGCGTCGCCAATTCCATCAATTTTTTTTAAGTCGTTAACCGTCTGTTTTCCTAAAACATGTAAATTATTATTAACACCTGCCAAAATATTTTTTGCCAAGGCTACTGCCGATAGGTTTTTTGTTCCGGTTGATAGTAAAATAGCCAATAGTTCAGCGTCTGACAATGATGCAATACCTTTTATTAAAAGTTTTTCGCGCGGACGGTCTTCACTTGCCCATTGTTTAATTGTAAAATTGCGGTACTCTTTCATTTGTTAAAGTTAAACAACAAATTTACAAAAAGCGATTGACACCAAAAACAAAAAGCCCTTAGCAAAAGCTAAGGGCTTAAAAATATTGAATTAGTTTTTTATTTATAAACCATTTACATGAAGAGCCAAACTCGATTTTAAGTTTGAAGCCTTCTTGATATGTATAACATTACTTTTTGCAAGTTTATCAAGCATTGAGGCAACTTTTGGAAATAACTCCTCGGCTGCTGCTTTTTCATTTGTTGCACGTAATTTTCTTACAGCACTCCTTGTGGTTTTTGCATAATACTTATTATGTAACCTACGCTTTTCGCTCTGACGTATTCTCTTTTTTGCTGATAAATGATTTGCCATTTTATTTTTTCTTAAATATAAACTAAAAAAGTACTCCGTAGGGGATTTGAACCCCTGCTACCAGGATGAAAACCTGGCGTCCTAACCCCTAGACGAACGGAGCATTTTGTTTTCGGACTGCAAAAATAATCAATTTTTTTTAATCACAAACAATTTCTAAATTTTTTTATTTTTTTTATTCCGATATAATCATGAACATTTGCAAAAAACAGTTTTTTTATTTTTTGCGGTGCAAACATAATACTAAATTTTAAAATATTAAATAATAATTAGAATATCTTTGCATTCAATATTTTTAAAAATTATGGCTACATTTTTTAAGTTACCAAAAAACAAGCGTTTTTCGTTTAAGCCCCGATATTATGATGAAGTTGCCGAGAGGCACAAGGAGCGAGAAGAGCTGATAAAAAAAGAATTAGAGGATAAAAAAGCCGGAAAATTATATCGCGATGAAAAAGTTGAGATGGATAAGTATATTACTTTGACACGCCGGTTCAAAAAAAAATCGAATATAAGGCTGTTGGTTATCTTGGTTTTATTGTTGCTGATTTTCTATCTGTTTTTTTACAAATAACAGCCAATGCCATCATAGTTAAGGCAAATAATTCCTCTTTTAAAAGGAATTAAGGAAGATAAATATTAACTAAACGACAATAAAACAGCAACCATAAACAGTAATTAATAATATTCGCATCATTAAATTTTAAATATAGCACAACAAAAAACAATGCCCGATTTAATTCAATTATTGCCCGATAGCGTAGCCAACCAAATTGCAGCAGGCGAGGTAGTTCAACGACCTGCATCGGTAGTAAAAGAGCTTGTTGAAAATTCGATTGATGCAGGCAGCACCAAAATACAGGTAATTATAAAAGATGCCGGAAAAACACTTATTCAGGTTATTGATAATGGCTGCGGGATGACCGAGAATGATGCCCGCATGTGCTTTGAGCGGCATGCAACATCAAAAATAAAAAAAGCCATGGATTTGTTTGACATTCGCACCATGGGGTTTAGGGGCGAGGCAATGGCCTCAATTGCCGCCATTGCCACGGTTGAGATGAAAACAAAAAAGCATGAGTCGGAGCTTGGGCTGTTAATTCGCATTTCGGGCTCAAAAGTTGAAGCACAAGAGCCAATAAGCTGCCAGAATGGCACAAATATTTCAGTAAAAAACCTGTTTTTTAATGTTCCGGCACGCCGCAAATTTTTAAAAAAAGACAGCACCGAACTAAAGCACCTAATGGAGGAGTTTCAACATATTGCATTGGGTTTTCCTGATGTTGAGATGCAGCTTATCCACAATAGTGTAGAGATTTATAACCTGCCGCCCTCAAAAATACATACGCGAATAGTCAATATGCTTGGCAAATCGGCAAGCAAAAACCTTATACCAATACAATCTGACACTTCGCTTGTAAAAATTAAAGGTTATGTGGGCAAACCCGAAAACGCACGAAAATCGGCCGGCGAGCAATTCTTTTTTGTAAATAACCGCTACATGCGACACCCCTATTTTTATAAAGCTGTTTTAAAAGCTTACGAAAATATTTTACAGCCCGGCATGCTTCCATCGTTTTTTATATATTTTGATGTTAACCCCGATACTATCGACATTAACATACACCCCACCAAAACCGAAATTAAATTTGAAGGCGAAAGAACAATGTGGCCTATTGTGCAAGCTACGGTAAAAGAGGGACTGGGCAAATTTAACGTTGCACCAAGCATTGATTTTAACCAAGAGTCGGCCTTTGACATTCCGCTTATGCGCAAGGGCGAAACTGTTAAACCACCCGAAATAAAGGTAAACCCAAACTACAATCCGTTTGACGACCAGCCAAAAACAACACAAAAAAATACCAGCTTTGCCCAAAAAAAAGCAAACAACACCACAAATTGGGAGCAACTTTATAATGGTTTTGAGAATTCAATTCCCGATAGTGCCAATTCAAAAACCGATAACAGCCAAACTCCTGTTCAACAGCCGCTTTCAACTGAATTAGCAAATGAAACGGGCAGGTTTTTTCAGTTTAAAGGAAAATACATTATTACTGCCGTAAAGTCAGGCTTGATGCTTATTGACCAAAAAAGGGCACACCAGCGTATTATTTACGATGAGTATATTTATAAAACCGGCTCTCAAAGCGGCTTGGGGCAAAAACTTTTATATCCGTATAAAATTGAAATTGAAGCTATTGAAGCAGAGATGTTCAAAAGTTTGTTGTCCGAAATAAACCGTTTGGGTTTTGAGATTGAACACTTTGGGAAAAACACGTTTGTGATAAACAGCGTTCCTGCCAATTTTCCTGACAAAGATATTAGCCAATGGGTTACCCAAATAATTGATAGTGTTAAAAATAATGAAAAAGATTTTGCCGAAGCAGTTCGTGAAAGCATTGTTGAATCGTTGGCAAAGTTTTTGTCAATCCCATACGGAAAACCGTTAACTCAAGAGGAGATGGCACACATAAACGACAAGCTTTTTATTTCGCAAATGCCAAATTTAACTCCTGACGGAAAATCAATTATTACAATTATTGGTATTGATGAGATAGAAAAAAAACTAAAATAATTAAACAAAATGTATCAAAACAGAACCTCGTTTTTAGGAAATTTACCACCGGTTATTAAAAACCTGCTTATAATAAATATTATAGTATTTATTGCCGACTATTTTTTACCCCGCGTTGGCATTGACTTAACCCGTATGCTTGCCCTGCACAATATAGCATCGCCATATTTTAAGCCAATACAGTTTGTTACACATATGTTTATGCACGGCAGTATTACACACATATTTTTTAATATGTTTGCTTTGGTAATGTTTGGCAAAGTATTGGAACAGGTTTGGGGGCAAAAAAGGTTTTTAATTTTTTATTTTGTAACAGGCTTGGGAGCAGCGGCTTTGCATAGTTTTGTAAACTACTTAAACCTAACAAGTTTGCATAACGAAATAATTGCATTTACCAACACCCCATCGCCCGAGGTTTTGCTCAGCCTTGTCCGCGAGCATTTGTCGCACCCCGCAGCATGGGTAAACGATTTTCTTTCGTCGTACAGTATGAACCCAAATAATCAAGCCTATATAAATAAAGGCGTACAGCTTGCCAACGATATTTATATGCTGCACCTGAATATCCCTACGGTTGGTGCATCGGGAGCGGTATTTGGGGTACTGCTGGCTTTTGGAATGCTTTTCCCCAATACAAAGCTGATGCTGTTGTTTCCGCCAATTCCTATTAAAGCCAAATATTTTGTGATAATTTACGGGGCTATCGAACTTTTTGCCGCAGTAATGCCACAACAAGGCGACAATGTCGCCCACTTTGCCCACTTGGGTGGAATGATTTTTGGATATCTGCTGATAAAATACTGGAACAGCAAAGGGATAGGTAAATTTAAACAGTTTTAAATAATAAGGCTATATAGAAAAGTCAAAAAAAAACTAAAAAATAGCAGTTATTGTGTCGGTATAAATTTGTTAATTAACTGAATATAAAA
>CAYQPP010000049.1:0-15475 GCA_964419235.1 uncultured Bacteroidales bacterium | reverse complement strand
TAATGTTTTATTAATTTACTTTTAGCCGTAAAAGCAACAAATCCTTCAAACCCCTTTTGAAATGATAATTTGCAAGCATATGCTACTAAATTACCGGCTACTCCTTCATATAATTTCTTTTTACCGATATTGAATGGTGCACTTTCCAATAAATTCATAAATATATAATCTGTTTCAATTGTAATACTAATTAATCCTTGAATAACATTTGAGTTATTTACGATAGTTAATTTATAAACTTCTTTTGTCAAATTATTATATTAATCTTGCCAATTAAAATTCCAACCGTTCTTTTTTGATACTATTTTTAAATCTGATTTTGTCAGAATAGAAATTTCTGTTTGAAAACTATCTCCTGATATTGTATTTACAATAGAATTTGTTAATCTATCAATGATAAAATCTTGTTCGATATTCTTTATTTTTACCATATACAAATATAACGATTTTTTCTCAAATAATAGTTATAATATTACTGTAGAATTATTTGATAGATTTATTTTAATCATTTGACATACAGATGGTTTTGTGTGTTTTTTATAAAGAAAAATCAGTAAGATTTAGTAATCTGCAATTTTATAATTTTCATTAAAGTTTAACAGCAATTTTTCTATTAAATAAAAATCTGAAAAATATAGCCCACACAAACAAAAATGCAAAGGAGAAAACATAAGATGCATGTATTTCGGGCAACCAAGAATCAAAAAGATTGTTAAACAGAAAATCTTGCAACGACATATCGCCGACAGGTATTTTATACAGTAATCCTCCCGATATCGCTACAAGCGAAAAGCTGAGCAAAGCATTGTACCCGTAATATCTGAAAAATAAAAATGGTTTTTCAATATGTTTAACTTCAACAATATAATAAAATACCGAAAGTAGTAAAAGTGATGCTCCGCCGGTTACCAAAACAAACGAACCTGTCCAAAGTTGTTTGTTAAGAGCAAACACTAAACTCCAAAGTAACCCGACAATTAATAATATAATGCCGCTCACTGATAATGTTTTTATAACATTTTTTTGCGATGGGTTTTTTCTTAAAAAATTACCTGTTAATATTCCTATTGATACAGAACCTATTACAGGGATTGTGCTTAAAATGCCTTCGGGGTCATAAGGTTTCGACCAAAAGAAAACTTTGTTTCCCAATACAACATGGTCAATCCAAGCGGCTAAATTCGGAATAATCTCGGGAGTAGGTAATATGGCAAGGTTTGGTTTGCCGTATCCGGGAACGGGAATTAATGTTATTACAGCCCAATATAAAAGCAATAATATAATATTGACTACAATAAAATAACGCTTGTTGGTGTTTAAATACAGTAGCGATGCCAGTATATAAACAATACCTATTCTTTGCAGAACTCCCAAAAGGCGTATAGTTGAAAAATCATGTCCTACATCTTGTGTTATCAGCTCAATAATATAACCTATTACTATGAGTAAAAATCCTCTTGTAAAAATTTTAGAATAAATTTTATTTTTTGAAATCCCCTTTTCAAGTCGGCTTTTTATCGAAAAAACCATTGAAACACCCATGATAAACATAAAGCCGGGAAAAATAAAATCGGCAGTTGTTATACCTTGCCAAGCACAATGCTCAAAAATAGGAAATCGCGTCTCCCAAGTTCCGGGATAATCAACTAATATCATTCCTATAACACACAATCCTCGAAATATATCAAGGGATATAAGTCTTTTTTGCATAATAATTTTTTTTCAGTTTATAAAATCAATAACTATCCCTTAGAATAAAAATTATTGTAAAAAATTATTAAAACAAAGTGAGAAATCCGTAAGCTGACGGTAGTGAATTGTTACAAGTTTCGCCTTTGCAAT
Source organism: uncultured Bacteroidales bacterium (assembly GCA_964419235.1). Lineage (GTDB taxonomy): Bacteria > Bacteroidota > Bacteroidia > Bacteroidales > SZUA-534 > GH45. The sequence continues at coordinate 13,633 of CAYQPP010000049.1, read as the reverse complement.
AACTGCTTTTTTATAGCTTCATTTTTTTATACCCGACAGGATTGTAATTGTAATAATTTATAATTCAGCAATAAACATAATAAATATATTTTATTGTTCAATTGATAATAAACATTTTTGATAGAAACAGTGCAAGTATTGCATAAAAGTAAAAATAAAGAGAGTTGAAGTAATTTATTCCAAATCGTGCGATAGAATTAGCTTTTACAATAAATTATTTACTCCGTTGATTTGCTGCAACTTACATTCTATTATAAATTATTTTTATAAAAAAGTATTTTCAAAAACACTGATAAATAAAAAAATATTTACATTTGCAATCGAAATCACAATGGGGGTGCCTTAATATTACGGGCTGAGAACATACCCTTTGAACCTGATGCGGATAATGCCGACGCAGGGAATAAGAGAAATCTCCCATTGCAATAGTTTAATGTTTAATCGTGATTGTTAAATCACAAAAAATTATTGTAATGAAAAAATTAAAACTTGTAATTGTATTTAGTTTATTGGCTGTTATTGCCAATGCACAATTTGTGCTATCAGGAAAAGTAACCGATAATACCGGAGAAACATTATCGGGAGCTGCTGTTCAATTAAAAGACTCACGTTTGGGAACAATAACCGATGCAAACGGTGAGTATAAAATCAGCGGGATAAAAAAAGGTGAGAACACAATTGTTGTCTCATTTTTGGGATATAAAACAGTATCGAAAATCATTTTAATATCTCAAAATACAACACTGAATTTTGTATTGGAAGAGTCACCGTTTATGGCAGAAGAAGTAATAGTTTCGGGAACCAGAGCAAGCGATAAAACACCGGTAACTTATACTATTGTAAAAAAAGAAGAATTGGAACAAAACAATTTAGGACAAGATTTACCGTTGATGCTGTCAATGGAGCCGTCGGTTGTTACCACAACTGATGCCGGAGCAGGTGTAGGCTATACAGGATTACGCATTCGCGGAAGCAATATTCAGCGAATAAATGTAACTGTAAACGGTATTCCGCTTAACGATCCCGAATCGCACGGTGTATTTTTTGTTAATATGCCCGATTTTACAAGTTCATTGAACAGTGTTCAGGTTCAGCGTGGAGTGGGAACTTCTACCAATGGGGGAGGAGCTTTTGGTGCCACAATAAATATGGAAACAAATAGTATTGAAACAAAGGCTTTTGCAGAGATAAACAGTTCGGCAGGTTCGTTTAATACTTTTAAAAACAATGTGCGTTTCGGCACAGGATTACTTAAAGGGAAATGGGCTTTCGAAGGGCGATTGTCAAAAATTACTTCCGACGGATATATCGATAGAGCATCGTCCGATTTAAAATCTTTTTTTGTGCAAGGAGGTTATTATACCGATAAAACAACTGTTAAAGCTGTAATTTTCAGTGGAAAAGAAAAAACATATCAAGCTTGGTGGGGTGTTGACCAATGGACAATGGATAATCTCGGAAGAACATTTAATTGGGCAGGGGTTATTTTTAACGATGACGGCTCAATGAGATTTTACGATAATCAAACCGACAACTATCAACAAGACCACTATCAATTACATTTAAGTCAAAAATTATTACCTGATTTAAGATTTAATGCAGCTTTGCATTACACTTACGGACGCGGATATTACGAAGAGTATAATCAAGGTGAAAATCTTGCCGATTATCCTATCGGATACCAATATTTTGGATACGACAGTGTGGCAAACGGAACAGGCGGATATAATTATTTTTATCACGATACAATAAAAACATCGGATATTATTACTCGCCGTTGGCTAGATAACGATTTTTACGGAGCTACCTATTCTCTTGATTATTCTAAAAATAAAATAAATATAATTTTTGGAGGAGCAATAAATAAGTATGCCAATGCACGTCATTTCGGCGAAATTATTTGGTCTCAATTTACAGGTAATACCAACATGGGAGATACTTACTACGACAACACATCCGATAAATTTGATTTTAATAACTATCTGAAATTAAATTATCAGGTATTACCTAATTTTAATCTTTTTGGTGATTTGCAAGTTAGAATGGTAGATTACACTGCGTCGGGAATTGACAAAGGAGGTGCAGTAATTAATATTGATAAGAATTATACATTTTTCAATCCGAAATTCGGTTTTACATACAATCATCATATTATTGGCGATATTTACGGCTCGTTTGCCATAGCCAATCGCGAACCAATACGAACCGATTTTCTTGATGCTCCCGGCGGAGTAACTCCCGAACCTGAAAAGCTGAATGATATAGAATTAGGTGTCAGGAAAAAAGATGAATCATATTTTTATAATGCCAATTTTTATTATATGCAATACAAAAATCAATTGGTGTTAACAGGTGAGTTGAACGATGTGGGAGCACCAATTAGAGCTAACGTAGGGGAGAGTTACAATATGGGAGTTGAACTCGATGGAGGAGCAAAACCGCTGAATTGGCTTGCTTTTAGAGCAAACTTGGCTTTAAGCACTTCAAACACCGATTACAAAGAGCAAGGAGAAAACAATCAAATAATTGTTTATAACCATGTGCAACTATCTTTTACTCCGCAGGCGGTTGGTGGGGTTCAATTAAACTTTTATCCCGTAAAAAACAGTGAAATAAGTATTACACAGCGTTATGTATCAAAGCAATATCTTGATTTAACACAAAACAGCGACAGAGTATTGGATGCTTATAATTTTACAAATATAAATTTGTCGTATTCGCTTTATCCCGCATTTATGAAAGAGATTAAACTTACTTTGCTTGTAAACAATGTGTTTAATCAACTATACTCAAGCAACGGATATATGTGGGGTAGCACACCATATTATTATCCGCAAGCCGGAATTAACTTTTTGGCAGGGGTTAAATTAAGATTTTAGAATTATGTTAAGTATATTATGTTGTGAAAGTTGTAGAAAATTTTATTTGATAATAATGTGCTTGACATAACACCGGTAAAACCGGATAATTTATTACTGTTATCAAATAGACTGTTGAAAGATAATTTAACTCGAAAAATGTTTGTATTGTAATTTTTCAGAGGCAGATTATCTTTTAACAGTCTTTTTTTATTTTTTATTTTACATAATAAAAAATATAACTATATTTATATAAACAGAAAAGTTTCTTTTTTGTTATAACAATAAGATTATTAATTAATTCTGATTTACCTTGTTAAAAAATAAATTTAAAACTGAAATTGATAAAATAAAGAATGATATTATCAATTATTCATTGATAGTTGGTTCTGTTATTGGTGTTATTGTTTATTTCATAGGATTAACAGATATAAAACATATAGGGTTTAAATTTAGTTATATTGCTGATTTTATTATTGTTTTAACACTTTCTTTACTGACAATTTTCAGACATAAAATTTTATTAAAAAATAAGATAATAATAATCTTGGTGAGTATTTTTATACTTGTTCTTTTTGATACCTATACATTTGGAATAGTATCTTACGATAAAATGTTTTTAATTCTTATACCTTTATTTTCTCTTTTTGTATTTAATATCAAACAAACAGTTATCATTTTTTTTATTTCACTATCACTATATACATCAATTATATTATTGCAAATTAATGGAGTTTTACAAATAAGTGATTATAATATCACGACAAAATTGTTTTTTTTAGCAATAACACTATTAATTATTATAATAGTAGCATCAACATTTGTAATTATCTTTAAAGTATTTAATAACAAATTATTAAAATTTATTGAAGAATTAGAATTAAAAAATAAAGAAATATCACAAAAGGAACAGAGTTATCGGGAAATTTTTAATTCTTCGATAGATGCTATTTTTATATTTGATTTTAAAGGGAAAATATTAGATTTCAATAAATCATCATTAATAATGTTTGGTTATGAAAATATATCGGTAGATAATATTAACCTATCAGATTTGAGTGCAAATGTAGATGATTATACGGTTGAAAAAGCAGCTGAGAATATAAGATATGCCATAAAAAACGGCTTTAAGACCTTTGATTGGTTGGCAAAACATCAATCAGGAAAACTTTTTTGGGTTGAAGTGGCATTAAAACGCACCTTTATTCTCGGACAAGAAAGAGTATTAGCTGTAGTTCGTAATATTGATGAACGTAAGAGAGCATTATTGGAACTTGAAAAATATAAAAATAAGTTAGAATTATTAGTTATAGAAAGAACAAAAGAATTGGAAAATGTAAATGAAGAATTAAATCTGTCAAATGTTGAATTGTTTGCTCAGCGAAACGAACTTAAAGCCGCACTTGACGAATTGCAAGCCGCACAAAATAAGCTGATAGAAACTGAGAAAATGGCTTCGCTTGGTGTTCTTGCAGCAGGAATATCACATGAAATTAATAATCCTCTTAATTTTATTCAAGGAGGAGTAACCGGTCTTGAATTTTATTTAGCTGACAAAAAAATAAATGATAACGATGTGCAAATGCTTATTAATGCCATAAAAGAAGGTGTATTTAGAGCAGCTGATATTGTAAAAAGTTTAAATCATTACTGCAGACAAGCTGATAATATAATTGAAGATTGTGATATTCATCAAATAATTGAAAATGCGTTAACTATAATTAAGGGAGAAATTAAAAACAGAATAGATATTGAAAAATATTTTATCAATCAAAAAGTGATAATAAAATGTGATGAGGGAAAATTACATCAAGTTGTAGTTAATATATTGACAAATGCAATGCAAGCAATTGATGATAAAGGTTGCATAAAAATAAATACTCATACTGAAAATAATTATATAATAATAAAAATAAAAGATACAGGAAAAGGAATAAAAAAAGAGAATCTGTCAAAAATTACTGATCCTTTTTTTACAACTAAAGAACAAGGCGAAGGTGCCGGATTGGGTTTGTCAATTGCAAAAAATATTATCGAAGAGCATAACGGAAGCATTGAATTTGAATCTGAATTGGGAAAAGGAACGGAGGTAACAATTTATTTACCCATTTATGAAAATTGAACTATTTTTAAGTATATTATAATGACGAATAAAAAAAATATTACAGTATTGTATGTTGATGATGAACCAACTAATTTGATGGTTTTTGAACTTAACTTTAAAATAAAATATAATGTTGTAACAGCTATTTCGGGGCAAGAGGGGTTAAGTAAATTAGAAAATAATACAGAGATTATTGTTGTTATCAGTGATATGAAAATGCCTGAAATGACAGGTATTGAGTTTATTAAAGAGGCTAAAAAAAGATTTACTAATGTTGTATATTTTATTTTAACCGGATACGATATAACCGAAGAAATAGCAGAGGCATTAGATGAAAATGTTATTCATGAATATTTCAGAAAACCGTTTAATATGCGAGAAATAAATAGAGCTATAGAAAGAGCTGTGAAGAAATTTGAATAAAAAAAGCTGTCTTTTACAGACAGCTTTTTTTATTTATTTGAAATCTAATTTTTATTGTCCTAAAGTTGCAACCATTACAGCTTTAATAGTGTGCATACGGTTTTCGGCTTCGTCAAAAACAATACTATGCTCACTTTCAAAAACATCTTCGGTTACTTCCATACCGTCTAATCCGAATTTTTGATAAATTTCTTCACCAACTTTAGTTTGACGGTTGTGGAATGCAGGTAAACAATGCATAAATTTAACTTTCGGGTTACCTGTCATTTTAATAACATTCATATTAATCTGATAAGGTTTAAGAAGTGCTATTCTTTCTTTCCATACTTCATCAGGTTCTCCCATGCTTACCCAAACGTCAGTATATAAGAAATCACAATCTTTAACTCCTTCTTCAAGGTTATCGGTAACAGTAATTTTAGCACCGGTTTCTTTTGCTATCTCTTTTGCTTGAGCAACTAATTCAGCATCAGGTTGAACCGATTTAGGAGCAACAGAACGAAAATCCATTCCCATTTTAGCAGCTCCAATCAATAATGAGTTACCCATATTGTTGCGAGCATCGCCAAGATAAGCAAATTTAACTTGATGTAGCGGCTTATCGCTATGTTCCATCATAGTTAAAAAGTCAGCTAAAATTTGTGTAGGGTGAAACTCGTTGGTCAATCCGTTCCAAACGGGAACTCCTGCATATTTAGCTAATTCTTCAACAATGTTTTGTCCGAATCCGCGATATTCAATACCGTCATACATACGTCCTAATACACGTGCTGTATCAGCCATTGATTCTTTTTGTCCGATTTGAGAACCTGAAGGTCCTAAGTAAGTAACATGAGCACCTTGGTCTAATGCTGCAACTTCAAATGCACAGCGTGTTCTTGTTGATGATTTTTCGAATATCAGAGCAATATTTTTACCTTTTAACATAGGTTGTTCTGTTCCCGAATATTTTGCTTTTTTCAAATCTACAGAAAGATCCAATAAATATTTAATCTCTTTTGGAGTAAAATCCAATAACTTTAAAAAGTGACGATTTCTTAAATTGTAAGCCATAATTTTAAATTTTAATAGTTTTTTATTTTTGTAAAATACAAAATTACAATTCTTTAAATAAAAATAATATTATTAATTGTTAATATCATTCTTATCGTATTCCATGGTAATTTTTGTTCCGTAGCTCTTATCTTCAAGTTTTTTTGCTTCGGTAATAACAGCTTTTTCTCCTCCTTCTTTTACAAAGTCAAGACAAGCCTTAATTTTAGGTGCCATACTGCCTTCGGCAAATACTCCTTGTTTAAGATATTTTTGTGTGTCTTCGTAGTTTAAAAATTCAAGTTTTTTCTCGTTTTCTTGTTTGTAGTTAAGATACACAAAAGGAACATCGGTAAGTATGTAATACTCATCGGCTTTAACCTTTTTTGCAACCATAGCAGCAGCAAGGTCCTTATCTATTACAGCATCCAAAGGTCTTATATTGTCATTTTCGTCAATATAAACCGGTACACCGCCACCGCCTACGGTAATTACAATATTACCTTCGCGAGCCATTTGCTCTACTGTTTTTGAATTAAAAAAGTCTAAAGGTTTTGGTGATGGAACAACACGTCGCCAACCACCGTCAGCTTTAACTTCTTCTTTAAAAATCCAGCCTTTATCAGCAGCAAGTTTGTCAGCTTCTTCTTTGCTGTAAATTTTTCCTACACGCTTAGTAGGATTATTAAACGCTTCGTCGTTTTTGTCAACAACTACCTGTGTAACAAGTGTAATAATGTTACGTTTGATATTATGCTTACGCAAAACATTTAATAAACAGCGTTCAAGCATAAAACCTATTCCTCCTTGCGAATCGGCAACACAAATGTCAAGCGGCATTTGCGGAATATTATAAAGTTGTTCGCCGGCATCGTTTCGCATAAGAATATTTCCAACCTGAGGACCATTACCATGTGCAAAAATCACATTATAACCCTCTTTAAAAAGGTAAACAAGATTTTCAAATGTTTCAGTTGCATTTGCCTCTTGTTCTTCAATGGTTCCTATTTGGTCACCTCTTAATAATGCATTGCCACCCAATGCAATTACAGCTAATTTTCCCATAATTTAATAGTTTTTTATCGAATTCTCAGAAACGCAAATCTATACAAATTTTAACTATTAAATAGTAGTAGTTTTATGTTATATACAATGTTTTTTCTTGATTTTAATTTATAAAAAAATGCCGAAAGTTAACTTCCGACATTTTTACGTTGTAATATAAAAAGAAGCATTTACAGTTTAACAACTTTTATTATTCTTTTGCTTGTTTTATCGTTTATTTGCAAAAAATAAATACCGGGAGTAAGATTGCTAATATTTATCGAAAAACTTTTTTTGTTCGGTTCAATATTTATTGTTTTTACAACTTGTCCCATACTATCAAGTATATTAATAGTGTAATATCGGTTAAGTTCTTGTAAATCAATATTTATAAAATCGGTTGCAGGATTAGGATAAATAATAATATCATTTTTTTCTTGATTGTTGAGAATTTGGGTATAAATCCCTTTATAGGTTTCGTAAATAACTGTTAATAACGATGTGTTTTGGTCTTTTGTATCTTGCGATATTTCCCAAATCATAATACCTGCACAGTTTTCTTTTGCATATTCAGCTTTTAGATGCATAGTGTTTTTGCCGTTATAATAATAGCTTCCCGCATGGTCAGAATTTGGAGCGTCGGGATATTCCGCTACAATATCTTTATAAGCCTTGTAAGGCGAATACCCGTAAAAAGGAACACCCAAAACAGTTTTTTCTTTAGGAAGATTTTTTGTGTTTTTCCAATAATTGACACACTCTTTTGCATAGTTGAGAGTAGAGTGATTTTGAGCATCAAAATTATCGTAAGCCATAATGTTTATCCAGTCAACCATAGGGAATATACTTTCGGGATACGATACTTCGCTCCATTCTTTTCCTGCAACAGCAGTAGTAAGAGTTTTATTTGCAGCATGTAAGCTGTCGGCAAAAACACTCATCATATTCGAATAGTTTGTTGCAGATTCTCCCGGATTAGGATATTCCCAATCAATATCAACACCGTCAAGTGAATATTGTCTGATAAAATTCATAACATTCGATACAAATGTTTTGATTAAATCTTCGTCAGCGGCAATAGTTTCAAAAGCACTGTCGTCGCCATTGTTCCATCCGCCTATGGCAATTGCTGTTTCTACATCGTTTTGATGACATGTAGTTACAAGTGATGTGAGTTTTGATGAATTTTCAATTGGTTTCAGTGAACCGTCAGCTTTTGGTAATAAAAAACTGTAATTAATATGTGTAAGTTTATCAAATTGTATGTCGTTTACATTGCCCGACCACGACGGGAAATATCCCACAATTTTACCGCCAATAGCTGTCTCTTTATCTAATATGCCTTCAATAGATATTAAAAATAATCTTGCCTTATTATCGGTTGTTTCTACGTAAGTTTTTATTTGAGTAATCCCTTCATTTTCAACTTTATAATTAAAAGTAAAAGGTGATTCGGTTACATTGCCTATTTCATTATTATTTATATAAAAAGTAACTTTTTTAATTTTGGTTATATCATTTCCCGAAAATGTAAATACGGCATTTTCACCAACCATTATTTGTTGGTTGTTTTGCGGTGATGCAAGATTTATATCGGGAGCAGTATTCGTGTTGTTGTTTTGAACAGGAGCCCACCAGTTTCCTGTTATCATAAGTTGACTAAGTAAATTCAGAGAGCCGTCAAAGTAACTGTCACATTCATTTTCAATATAATCCCAACCTTCATTTAATGTGTTTTGATAAGTTGCATCGGTAGTAAACGCAACCACAAGAGGTGCAATAAATGATAAATCGTCGTAGTTTTCAAGAGCAGTTCCGTCAAGAGTATAGCCTGCTTTGAAATTCTCAAAACCATTTGTTACTATGCCGTTTGCCCATTGCAACAGTTTTGACAATGAATTTTTTGATTCGTTTGTGCCATACTGGATATAATCCGATGCTATTCGCCAAGGGAAACGACAAGCATTATAATAATAATCGCCATCGTTTTCATCTTCAAGAAAGTTGGGATCTGAAGGTTTAATGGGAGAACCAACCATAAAATCAGGTAACAATCCTGTGTTTGAAGAGTATTTTGTAATTATTTGATTCATAAAACAGTAAACGCTATCAGCAGTTTCATCCCAAAAAGTATCGTTTGTAGCGTCTTTGTAAGCTCTAAAATGGTCAGTCATCCAATCTGATGAACGTGTTGTATATTTATTGTTGTCCCAATCTCCCAGCATAACACGTTTTGATACAGTGCTCATATCGCCGGCTTTAATGCCGTTGTTAATCATGTCAACAGCTTCTTGAAGATAGTTAATATCACCATCGGAACCCCATTGGTAATGTGCCAACAAAAGAGCATAAGCAATATCCATATCTCCGTCGGAAGCTGAGTCTGTCCATGGGTCGCGTTCATCGGCGGCAACATTCCAATTCATAAGTTCATTATTGATTACACTACGATAATTATCAAAAAAATGATATAATCCGTCAAAATATATTTTGGCATCAGAGTCGTAACCTGCCATTAGTGCGGTAATAAGCATTCCATAGCCATGTCCTTCCGATGTGCCTTTGCTGGCAACTTCACAACCTGTGCATTCGCCTTTTACATAATAACCACCTTCCATTTCGGTAGGTTTTAAAAATTTCGATTTCCAAGTATCGTATAATTTAGCAATGGCAAAACTGAGTTCGGCATCGGTTTTATGGTTCGGCTTTATTCCGTTGATATTTCTGTTTTGAGGAAAAGGTAAATTTTGAGAAGGTGATACAAAAAACAAAAATAACAACAGAAAAGTAATAGTAAATTTCATTTTAAATAGTGTTTAAGTTTTTTTTTGTCAATTAAATTTGTATTTGTAAAAATACTATAAATAACATACATAGAATATTGAAAAATGATTTAGATTGTTTTTTATGCAAAAATTGCATTTGATATTTTTATTTGTGTCAAATATCTTTCTTACATTTTGCACTTTGGTAAATTTATTTTTACTTTATGCTTTTAAAATTATATTATATGAGATACCTGTTTTTATTGATATTTATATTTACGTTCAATATATTTTTATCACAAAAAGTATCGGCACAAGAGGTTAAGTGGCATACATTTACCGAAGCTGTTGATTTGAATAAAAAAAATCCGCGAAAAATATTTATTGATGTTTATACCGATTGGTGCGGTTGGTGTAAGGTTATGGATAAAAATACTTTTCATGATTCTGTTATTGTAAAAATATTGAATGAGAAATATTATGCGGTAAAATTTAATGCAGAAACAAAAGATACAATTACATTTAAAGGGCGTGCATTTGTATCTACAGGACAGGGGAATCGTCCGCCGCATCAACTTGCTGCTGCAATGTTGCAAGGAAAAATGAGTTATCCTTCAGTAGTTTTTATGAATGAAGAAAATCTTTTTATTGCAGCTGTTCCGGGTTATAAAAAGCCCGAAGATTTAGAGCCTTTGTTAATATATATTGCTAATTCTTTATATGAAAAGAAAGTTGATTTTCAAAAATTTCAAGAAAATTATAAAAGTAAAAAATCACAATAGCTTGTATCTTATGCGTAACACTTTGTTATTATAACTTATTGAAGTAATTTTAAATATTCCTATTTCACTTGTGTTTTTTACATGTTTTCCTATACACGGACAAGCATCGTAATCGCCAATTTTAACAATTCTTATTGTTTCGGGTTTATCTTCAGGTATCTTTTCCAGATTATACAATTTTTCAGCTTCGGTAAATGTTAAAATTTCTTCGGTAACATTATAATTGTTTTTTATTACCGAATTTACCTTTTCTTCGATTGTTGTAATTTCTTCAGGAGTAAGCTCTTTATGAAATTTATAATCGCATTTGCTCTTTTTGCGTTCAATATGATTACTGAATGACCTTCCACAATTAAACATTCGCACCATTGTTTGATTTAAAACATGTTCGGCTGTATGCATTGGTGCATAATAATCCTTTTTGGCTTCCATTTTTATATAGTTGTAAATGAGTATATTGTAAGATTAAATGTTTATTTATTAAAAAAAAATAACTTTCAACGCAAGTTTTAAAAATAAATATACTCTAAACTAACAAACAAGAATACAAAACCTGCAGGTAAAAATAAAATTAAGTTTAATAATAATAAAAAAGACAAAATTATGAAAACATTAAAATCAAAAATTGTATTATTATTTACAGTATTGTTAGTTAGTTCACAGTTAAATATATTTGCACAGCCTATGAATGCGAAACAAAGTAAAGGCTATGGATACGGGCAAGGTTATTGTATGAATTCCATACCTGATTTAACTGAAGATCAAAAAACAAAAATTACGGATTTGAGAGTTGCACATATGAAAGAGATGCAGAATTTTAAAAATCAAATGCGTGAAAAACGTGCTCATCTTATTACTTTGCAAACTGCCGATAATGTTGATATGAAAGCTGTAAATAGCACCATTGATGAGATTACAACATTGAAAAACAAGCAGATGAAAAGCAATGCTGTTCATAGGCAAAAAGTAAGAAACTTGCTTACCGATAATCAAAAAGTATATTTTGATGCTCATGCCGGTAAAAAAGGAATGGGCAAAGGAATGGGACAAGGTCGTAAAGGAGCCGGATACGGTAAAGGAAACTGTTATTACAAATAAATTAAACGTATAACTAATAATAAGGCTGTCTGATAAAAAGTTATTTAATCTTTTCAGACAGCCTTATTTATGAATTTTAAGGTTACGTTTAACTTGTTTTACTCAATTTAATCACAAATTATTTTCTTAAAACGGTAAATCGTCTGTTGGTAAATTTTCTCCTTCCGGTTCTGAAGCTGTATTTGTATTGGTAGCTTTTTCGGCAGGTGGAGGCGGAGTGCTTGCTCCCGATGGCTTTGAATCTAACATTTGCATACTGTTTCCTACCACCTCGGTAATATAACGCTTATTACCGTCTTGTGTTTCATACGAGCGATAAGTTATCTTACCTTCGATATAAAGTTTATTGCCTTTTTTTACATATTTTTCGGTAATTTCGGCTAAACCTCGCCATAGTACAATATTGTGCCATTCGGTATTTGTTTGTTTATTACCATCCTTATCTTTGTAAGTTTCACTTGTTGCCAATGAAAATTGAGCTACTGCCGTTCCATTCTGAAGGTAACGAACTTCGGGGTCTTTTCCCACGTTTCCTATTAAAATAACTTTGTTAACCATAAATATTTTTTTTAGTGGATTAATTTTAAAGTATAAAAATAAGAACTTTTAGAATAAAGTCAAATTGTTTTTAAAACATTAAATGAAAAAAAACATTGTAACTTTACATAATTAATAAAAATTACAGATTTAAGAATTGTAAATCCTTATAAACGCAGCAAAAACGGAATAGATTATTTTCTTAGTTGAACTCGGGGGAAAAAGTTTTTTTTGCGATTTTCAGGTTAAATAATTATATAGCTGAATATTAAGTGTTATTTTTTTTATAAAAAAAAGAAATTGTTTTCATATTAAGAATTAAAGATATATATTTGCGTCACTTTTTTTTCAGAAAACAATAAGTTAAAAATAAAAGATTTATAGAAATGACAAAAGCAGATATTGTTAACGAGATCTCAAAAAACACCGGTATTGAGAAAGTAATAGTTCAGAAGACTGTAGAGGCTTTTATGGACGAAGTGAAATCATCATTAGAGTCAGGAAACAACGTTTATTTAAGAGGGTTTGGTAGTTTTATAGTTAAAAAGAGAGCTGAAAAAACTGCAAGAAACATCTCGAAAAATACAACTATTATTATTCCTGAACATTTTATTCCATCGTTCAAACCGGCAAAGACATTTGTGAATAAAGTAAAGAATGCTATTAAGAAATAATTAAACTTTTAAAAATTACGAATTATGCCAAGCGGAAAGAAGCGTAAAAGACATAAGATGGCTACGCATAAGCGTAAGAAACGTCTTCGCAAAAACAGACACAAAAAGAAGAAATAATTCTTTTGTAACTTAAGGAACCTTAATAAACCTATAGAGCAAATGTTCTTTAGGTTTATTGTTTTTTTGTATGTTCTTTCTTGGTATCTTCAAAATTAAAGTGATGAAACTGTGAGTAAGGAACTTGTAATAAACTCATCTTCTTCGGAAGTTGTAATTGCACTTTTAGAAGATAAGAACTTAGTAGAATTAAATAAAG
>CAYQPP010000048.1:0-15673 GCA_964419235.1 uncultured Bacteroidales bacterium | reverse complement strand
TGTTGAATATTTGTCATTTTTAAATTAAGATGCGACTTAAATGGGTAACCCTATAATATAATCAAGGCTTGGCTTTTTTTCATTAAAATAAATGCTTATCCGCATACTTACCCAATCAACTCTTCCTCCCTTACAGGGCTGAATTTCAAAACTACATTAATACAGGGCGTTGCCCTGTATTAATGTTTTAGAGGCTTTTAGCCTCAAGTCTTCAAGCTTTAGGTAAACAAATGGATAAGCATATTAAAATAATAACCAAGCCCTGATTTTTTTGTAAAGCCTCTTTTTAATACCTGTAATGGTCAGCTTTGTATGGCCCATCAACCGGTATCCCAAGATATTTTGATTGGTCATCGGTAAGTTTTGTGAGCTTAACACCCAACTTGCCAAGATGAAGCCTTGCAACTTTTTCATCGAGGAATTTTGGTAATGTGTAAACCTCATTTTTATACTTATCGCCATTGGTGTGCAGCTCTATTTGTGCCAACACCTGATTGGTAAACGATGCCGACATAACAAAACTCGGGTGGCCTGTTGCACATCCTAAGTTCAGCAACCGCCCTTCGGCAAGTATTAACACGCTATGCCCATCGGTAAATGTCCATTTGTCATACTGCGGTTTAATATTTGTCCTTTTAATTCCGGGTGTGCTTGCCAACTGTGCCATCTGTATTTCATTATCAAAATGGCCTATATTACCAACTATTGCCATGTTTTTCATTTTGCTCATGTGCTTGGCTGTAATAATATCTTTATTACCCGTTGTGGTTACAAAAATATCGGCATAGGTTACTACATCGTCTAATGTTTGAACTTCGTAACCTTCCATTGCTGCCTGCAGGGCACAAATTGGGTCAATTTCGGTTACAATTACACGAGCACCCTGCCCGCGCAATGATTGTGCACTCCCTTTGCCCACATCGCCATAACCGCATACTACTGCAATTTTTCCTGCCAACATAACATCCGACGCCCTCATTATTCCGTCGGTTAATGAGTGGCGACATCCGTAAAGGTTGTCAAATTTTGATTTTGTTACCGAATCGTTAACGTTTATTGCCGAAAATGGCAATTTTCCCTCCTCGGCCAGTTGATACAAACGATGTACTCCTGTTGTGGTTTCTTCAGAAACGCCGTTGATTCGTGCCCTCATTTTTGTCCAGTGCTGCGAATCCTCCTTCATGGTTTTTCGGCACAACTCCAAAAACACGCCCTCTTCCTCTGAATGTGTATTTTCATCAAAATCGGGTACTTTTCCTGCTGCTTCATATTCAGCTCCTTTTACAACTAACATGGTAGCATCGCCTCCATCGTCGAGTATAAGGTTTGGTCCTGTTCCGTCGGGCCATTGCAATGCTTGGCTAGTACACCACCAATATTCATCAAGTGTTTCGCCTTTCCAAGCAAATACGGGTGTTCCTTGCAAATTATCGGGTGTGCCGTTTTTGCCCACTACTACTGCTGCGGCAGCATGGTCTTGTGTCGAAAAAATATTACACGACACCCAACGCACATCGGCACCTAATTCTACCAATGTTTCAATCAATACGGCTGTTTGTACTGTCATGTGCAGCGAACCCATTATTTTTGCTCCTGCCAATGGCTTTTTTCCTTTATACTCTTTTCGTAAAGCCATTAAACCCGGCATCTCTATTTCTGCCAAGTCTAACTCTTTGCGCCCCCACTCTGCCAATTTTATATCGGCAATTTTAAAAGGCAATGTTGCATTTAATACTTCTGACATTTTATTATATATTTTTATTATTTACTCATTATTTAAACGTAATGCTTCCAATAAGGTTTTATCTATCTCTTTAATTACCGGATAAAATCCGTCGTTATCGTAAATATTACGTGCAATTAAAGCTTTAATCTGTATTTCAATAGTTTCTCCCGATACTTTAATCCCTTGATTATCGGCCTTTACTCCATTTTTGTCGGCAAAATCAATAAATTTATCGAGCAAATTTTGATTGTTCAAATAGCTGATTAACCCGTCAAGATTTTTGAATGATGACAGCTTTTTTCTGTTTTTATCGGTAAATTCAAAGCTAAACTGGTACTCCAAACCTTTTCTCCTTATTGTTGTCAAATAATCTGATGTTCCGGTAGTGTCGGCAGGTATAAATTTATCGGGCATAATACCTCCGCCGCCATATACTACCCTCCCTTTTGTGGTAAAATATTTTAATGAATCGGGAAAATGGATGCTGTCTTGCTCCATAAACTCGCCGTTTATAAACCTATTTTGTATGTCGGAGTAGTATTCATCTTGCCCTTTTTCGTATGAGCGTTGGATACACCGCCCCGACGGTGTGTAATAACGGGCAATGGTCAAACGCATGGCCGAGCCGTCGGCAAAAACCACAGGCTCCTGCACCAACCCTTTTCCGAACGAGCGCCTTCCCACAATTTTTCCACGGTCGTTGTCCTGAATGGCACCGGAAACAATTTCGGATGCCGATGCCGACCACTCGTCGATAAGCACGGTAACTTTTAAGTTAACGCATGATGACCTGTGTGTTGCATAGTAACTCGATTTTGGCCTTGACCGCCCTTCTGTGTAAACAATAAGCTTCCCTTTTGCTAAAAACTCGTCGGCAATGTTTATGGCTGCATCTAAATACCCGCCGCTATTCGACCGCAAGTCGATAATTATGCTCGACATGCCCATGGTTTTAAGTTTGGCAATGGCTTGCTGAAACTCTTTATGGGTTGTTTTTGCAAATTTTGATATTTTAACGTAACCTGTTTTTGCATCGAGCATATACGAAACGTCAACGCTGTATAAAGGTATTTCGCCGCGTGTTATCGTAAAATTCAGCAGGTCGGTTTCGCCCCTGCGGAAAATACCAACTTCGACTTTTGTGCCTTTGTTGCCCCTTAAAAGTTTTAAAACCTTGTTATTAGTGATTCCAACTCCTGCAATTAACGAATCGTTGACTTTAACAATTCTATCGCCATCTTTTAACCCGACTTTTTCCGACGGCCCCCCAAAAATTGTTTTAACCACGGTAACCGTATCCTTTTGTATGTTAAACTGTACGCCTATCCCGTCAAAATTACCCTCAAGCGGTTCGTTCATGGCTTTAACCTCTTTGGCAGGAATATAGATTGTGTGGGGATCTAAATTCTCAAGCATTATAGGAATGGTGCTTTCAACAATATCGGGTATGTTTACGGTATCGACATATTCGCGGTTAACATAGTTTAAAACCGCATCTAATTTGCTAACCGGCTCGTTAGCCCTGTTATGGAAACTATTTTTCCTTATGTCAATTTTTTGTTGAACAAACATGCCCAATATTACCGATAATGCAATTACAAGGGGCATTCCGTATTTTGATACTTTATTAAAAAAAATCATATTTGCTTTTCTATCTGTTTTACTTCAATATCGGCCTTTTTAAGTAGCTCAAGGCCGTCTTGCAGCCTGTATGCATCAGAGAATACAACCCTTTTTATGCCGGCTTGTATTATTAGTTTTGAACATTCCAAACATGGCGACGATGTTACATATAACGTAGCGCCTTGACTGCTATTGTTTGATTTTGCCACTTTTGTTATAGCATTTGCCTCAGCATGTAAAACGTATGGTTTTGTGTTATTGTTTTTGTCTTCGCAAATATTTTCGAAACCCGACGGTGTTCCGTTATACCCGTCTGATATTATCATCCTGTCTTTTACAATTAATGCACCAACCTTACGGCGTTGGCAATAAGAATTATCGGACCATATATGCGCCATTTGCAAGTAACGCAAATCTAAGTTGTGCTGTTTTTCTGATTGTTTTTTTGCAGATTGATTTGACATAGACTTGATATATTTAAAAAAAGCCCTCAATTAGAGGGCTTTTGTACCCAGAGCCGGTCTCGAACCGGCACGAGTTTAACCTCACTGGTGTTTGAGACCAGCGCGTCTACCAATTCCGCCATCTGGGCAGCAGTTTTCGGTTTGCGAAGATATATCTTTTTGTTTATGTAAGCCAAAAAAAAATAGTTTTTTTTTGGCTTAGTCTTCAACCTCTTCGTAATCAATATAATCGCCATCGGTTTTATGAAACTTTTTTGCCCCGCTTTGATTTATGTCAATTGTAACTTCGCCCTCTTTTTTGTTATTGTATTCGTTTTGATTTGTTTGGTTGTTTGTCATTTTTTTTATCCAATTGGCAAAAAACCACTTACCAACATATCCTAATACATATATTACGATAAAAAATATTAATAAAAACTTCAACATCTTTTTTTAAAAATTAGTATTTAACAACTAAAACTACTGCAATTATAATATAAATAATGCCCAAGAAAAATTCAAACCTGTGCGGATTTAATTTTTTTAACTTTTTGCCAACTATATATCCCCATAAAATTCCTACAAAAAGAGTTATATAGCCCGCATATATAAACTTAAACTCCACTTGCAGCAAACCAAAGCTAAGTCCTACAAAAAATGAATTAAGCCCTGTTAATACCGATAAAATTATTAGCCCTTTTGCATGTACCGGATTTATTGACTGTTTTGCTTTATGCAATTTTATTCCATCGTAAAACATTTTAACTCCCAAAATAAACAGAATTGTTGATGCATACCACAAACTATTGCCGGCCAATAATTTTACTGATGAGATACCAAGAAAAATGCCCGCAATCAAAAAAACAAAAACTACAAGCGGCGTGGTTATAAGTTTTGTTACTATTTTATTTGTAAACTCTTTTTGAAAAAAGCCCATTACATTGCCTATGTGCGACAGCTCGATTGAGAGTACAATTACAGCGCAAAAAAAAAAAGCAATTACCATATTAATTTAGCTTATAATTATATAAATAATATTCATTGCCGCCAACCACAAGGTTAAACCTGCCGCTACCCGGTTCAAGAAAACCTATGCTAAAGCGTGTTCTGCCCGACAGCGGAAACCCGTTGAGGATATCGCCTTTAGTATTGAAAAGGTATATTTTACGAGCTTCGGACTCGGTTACCCCAACATATGTTTTGTTTGCCGAAAACCTGTAAAATGAGGGGTTATGCCTTATAGCGGTTGAGAATTTATGGCTATATGTTTTTTTGCCCGACAAACTATATACAGAGAGCTCTTTTCCGTCAATAAAAACAAAATCGTTTACCTTATCGCCCGTAACATCTTTAGTATTAAAATAGTGGCTTGGCGAACATTTTTGTATCAACTTTTGCTCAACCTTCCCGTCAAAATATATATAATATACTGTACCATTAACATCGGTTCTTACCAATCGTCCCGGGCGTTGGCTATTGCCCTGTTGATATTCAAAAATATTATTTTTTGATGGCCTGAACCTCACTTTTGGCTTAACCCTTGAGTTTCCTCTGCGATCGAGTATATAAATCCTCTCGCTATCGGTTACCAAAATATAGTCTTTATTGTTGTTACGCACATATTGAACCTGCGAAATAATTTGGTTATCGGTATTTTTAAATTTAAACCCTGTAACTGTTTTTCCCTCAATATTATATAAAACAATTTTTTTATTTACAAGCGGCACAAACAATCTGTAATTTTTCTTTTTTTCATAATCAAAAACTGCTATTGGTGCTGCTGCATCAGCCGGTAGTTTTATTGGGTATCTTTCAACAAAATTTCCATTTCTGTCGAGCATATATATTTTTGTTTTGGTATTAAACAGTAATTGCAGCTTTCCGTTTTTAAAATAATCAACCTGAAAAACCTGTCCCATTATTGCTTCATCAATACGTTTTTTCCATAATACGCGCCCCGAATGGTTTATTAAATATATATTGTGTTTTTCATCTTGTACAAAAATTTCCTTTTGCTTTGTATAATGGTTTATAACCAATTCGGGCTTAAAAGCTATTAGTGTGTCGAGGCGGGTTTCCCATTCGGTTGCTGCCTTTATTGAATTTGACGGCTGATACTTAAACAGTATGTTGTTATAATACAAATTATTTTCGGTTGAAAACTGCCATGCCACGGCATAAAAATCTCTGATAAGTTGCTGATTTTTTTTATAAAACTTAAATGCTCCTCTACTCAACCTGCTCTCTAATACTTTTCCGGTTCCTGATAATGATATAAAGGCAAAAAAGTTTGATTTAGACGATAAATAATCGGAAAATTGGGTAAAAAGGCCATCGTATGCCAGCGTTTTTTGCAACACATTATTATATATGGTTCTTGATACTGAGTTATAGGTATCGCCAAATATTATATAATCGTCGAAAACAGTAGCATATTGAGCTTTGCATGTTTTAAACCAAGGCCCAAAAAGGCGTGTCGGCAAATAATCAATCGGCATTTTATAAATGGGAAAAACCGACTCCTGATCAATTGAAAAATTTGATTTATAATTGCTTATACTTTTATTATTTACCCTGCAATAGTTTTTAAGCCATTTGTTAAGCAGTTCTGAGGCATCGCGAAATCCATGCGTTTTTATATAAAAAAGTGTTGTTCCGTCGGGCAACAAAACTTGAGCCAACTCGTTCCTAAATATTGTTTCGAGCTCGTTGTCGGCATTATTGCCAAAAGCCAGCCTTATTTGTTTGTTATTAACCTCAAGCCTGTTTAACTGCCCAAGTTGCTCCATATGTTTTCTTAAATTTTGTTTAAAAAGCCTGTAATTGCTTAACCCAAACCCAAAAAAGCCCTCAGCCCCGACTGGTGTAAATTTGAGAAATTTTATACTCTGAGGTTTTTGCCCCTGAAACAGATCGATAAAACTGCTTGCATCTTCGTTAGCAGAAGCAAACCCGTTAAACAGCAATGTTTGGTTTTTCAAGTTTAAATCCAACTCAACCCAATCGCCAATTTGCTTTATTGAATGGTTTATTAAATATGACTCGGGCATTAATTGGTTAAGCCATGTTTGGAAATATTTAAACTGCATATACACATTGGCTTCGGCATGTTGCCCCGATGTTTCAATTAACCGATGCAACCCCTCGCTATTCATTAATTTAACTTCGCTTTCCGATTGCCTTATGGCATCTTCTAACAAAATTTCGGAACTACTCCATAAAAGCAGCCCTTTATTGTAGCTGTAAAAAAATTGTTTTTTGCCTTTGCTTATTTTATACAGTTTTGCCTGATTATACCGCTCTGATGTTATTGTGTATTTTTCAGTTTTTAAGTTTGCCTCAATCGACTTAAATATCTGGTTTGTTTCAAAACGCCCGGGGGCAGCAATAATACACAACGGATAAAACTTTTTATTACCTACCTCGTGAAATGATATTAAAAAAGAGTTTTGGGTAAACAGGTGATTCAACTTTTGATTAGCTTTTATTATAGAATCGAGAACAGACAAGTTAAAATTAAGCTCAGAAACAGTATTTAATTGGCAAAGTTTTTTAAATAAATTATTGTTTGATAATTTAGAATAAAACTTTTGAGGCTTCTTAATATCAATTATTAATGCCGAATTAATAGGTACTGCACTTATAGGGCTTATGCTCGGTTTTTGCTGGCTTTTTAAGTAAATATAAAAGCCAACAATTGCAATTATAAAAACTATAACAACAACTATAAATCCAGGTCTTTTATTCATTAAGCTTTAAATTTATTTCAAACTTACATGTTTTTACGAAATCAAACAAGTTGATTTATACGTTACGGTTAATTCTACTTTACTATTTTAAAAACTAAACACCTTTTATTATTCTAAAACAATAAGGTTTTTTGAATATTTAATATTGCTATTAAAAACCGAAACCAAATATATGCCCTTGGGTAAATTTAAACTTTTTAAGTTTATAGGCTGTGTGTTTTCGCCGGCTTTGCCTTCAAATTTATCTGTATAAATAGTTTTGCCTAAAATATTTGTGATTTGAACATATACTTTTTGGGGTTCGTTCAAATAATAATTTACCTTAACTTGATTATATGCCGGGTTTGGATATATTTTTAAATAGTTATTGCTTCTTTTTACCGATTCAACGCTTAAAGGTTTTCCGATATTTATATTATCGATATATAGGTAGTTGCCTTTTTTACTTTTAATCTGGAATTTTATTTGCAGATAATTACTGTTTTTATAATTTGTAATATTTATGCCCTCTTGCACCCATTCATTATAATCGGGTATAAATTCGCCTGTTACATATTCGCTGTTACTTGTAACCAATGATTTACCTTTTATAATAACTTTTAATATCCATTTTTTACCACAATCTTTTGAAACATAAACTTTTAATTCATCATCGGAGGCAGCAAACCGCTGTGCATATGCATAATCAAAATATATATAATCGGGGTTATCTATTGCCGACAGGTTAATGTTTGACGTAATCATACTGTTTATTGTACCCTCTTTATTACCAAAGTTATTTAGCCTCATTGATGTGTTGCCGTTGTTGTGTACCTCCCAATTGTAATACCCCTCATCTTCAAAGCTCCATTTTTTAAAAATATCATATCCGTAATCAGGGAAACCATTATCCTCCATGTCAACCAAAGCCGGAGCAACAATCCCCTTTAAGGTGTCGGTTACAAAAACTAAATATTCTCTAACCAATTGTGTTTGACCTGCACCATTTCCTGCTGTAAGACTAACCGAATATAATCCGGGGGTGCTATAAGCTATGGCAGGGTTTTGCTCTGTTGACGATGCAGGAGTCCCTCCTTGAAAAGTCCAGTCCCAACTTGTAGGCTCTGCATTATAAGAATAATCGGTAAATTCAATAGTATCGCCTTGGCAAGTACCGGGAACATTGTCAATAAAATCGGCCACGGGCTTACAAAGTTGTGGTTCATAACCATCATTTGTGCCTGTTTCAGCAAGGTTTTCATCAGTCCATAAATACTTTCTGCCACCAACAGGCGAATTTAAAGCTGCAAGCGTGCGCTCCATTTGCCCTTCGGTAAACATAGCTTCACAGGTTGAATAATCCATAAAGTTTTGAACATTATCCAAAGAGCCGCATGATGCTTGGCTTAAGTTGCAATGTTGATCAACCCCAATAGTCAAAGGAGTATCATCAACAAAATCGTCCATATCGCAATTTTCGGACAACCCGGGATCGTTTGAGTTTCCCCAAGGGTGGGCAAGGTTTAAGTAATGCCCAATTTCATGACTTAAGGTATGGTCTGTAACATATGTATGAATTGCTACTACCCCATCAATCTCGGCATCAACACCCGGATAGTGAGACCAAGCTGCAGCCCCGAATGAAATGCTTGAAACTGTCCAGATATTCAGATAACTATGAGGATCCCAATTATGTATAGTGTATTTTAAAGCGTTGGTAGCATTGTACGTTAGTTTGGTATCGTAATAAACCACCCCTGACGTGCAATTACCGTCGGGATCAATTTTAGCCAACCTAAACTCATAATTTGCATCTCCAATTATGTCTTTAAAATCATTAACAACATTATTGAGTTCTGAATTTTGAGCATTATAATCTTTGTTTACCTGTTCAATTCCTTTCTCAATTTTCTCAATAGAGATGCGTTCATTACCATATTGATGCAAAACATGAAATACCACCGGAATAATAATTGTTTCATCATTTTTGGCATCCGATTTTACAAAATTTCGAGTAAACTCCTCAAGTTCCATACGCTTTATTAGCAAGTTTGGATTGTTTGCCACTTCAATAGAGTCGTAATAATCGGTAGCACATTTATATTTTACCTGTGCAATTAACTGTTGAAACAAAACTGAGATAATAACTGTAATTAATAACTTTTTCATAACAAATGTGTAGTTTTAGTTTTTTATAATCCATTATTTGGGTAATCAATATTATAGTGTAACCCCAAACTCTCTTTTCTGTTTTGGGCCGACCTAATAATTAAATATCCCACGTTTATTAAATTGCGCAATTCGCAAAGTTTTTTTGATAGTGTCGATTTTTGATATAGGGTATCTGTTTCACGGTAAATTATCTGCAGCCTGTTTAGCGCCCTCTCTAACCTCAAGTTTGACCTTACAATACCCACATAATTGCTCATTATCATCTGCACCTCTTTATAATTCTGTGTAATCAGCACCATCTCCTCAGGGTGCGTTGTCCCCTCAAAATTCCATTCGGGAATATCTAAATTGAGCTTCTGTTTTTTTAATTTGTTTATTGCATGTTTTGCCGCCCTGTGCGAAAAAACCACAGCTTCGCTCAATGAGTTTGACGCCAGCCTATTGGCGCCATGCAACCCTGTTGATGCCACCTCGCCCGATGCATAAAGGTTATTTATATGCGATTGCCCGTTTAAGTCAACCTTAACGCCACCGCATTGGTAATGAGCAGCCGGTATTACCGGAATTGGCTGTTTTGTAATATCAAGGCCATTGCTTAAACACTTTGCCGTAATATTAGGAAAACTGCTTTTTAATTTGCCCGCCTCCAAATGGGTGCAATCCAAATATACAAAATCCTTACCATGCACTTTCATCTCATTATCGATTGCCCTTGCAACAATATCCCTTGGTGCCAAGCACTCGCGCTTATCGTATTTATGCATAAACTCGCTACTATTTATTTTTAATAATGCCCCAAAGCCTCTTAAAGCCTCGGTAATTAAAAATGCGGGTTTTTCAACGGGATTGTATAAAGCGGTAGGGTGAAATTGTATAAACTCCATGTTTTCAACAAAACCTTTTGCCCTATATACCATTGCAATACCATCGCCGGTTGCAATTACCGGATTGGTGGTGGTTTGATACAGGCTGCCTGAGCCTCCTGTGGCAATCATTGTGTTTTTTGCCAAAAAAGTCTCAACCTCCTTGGTTTCAAGATTCAAAACATAAGCACCATAACACTCAATATCTAAATCGCTGCGTTTAACCTCTTTGCCAAGATGGTGCTGGGTAATTAAATCAACCGAAAAATAGTTCTCGAAAACCGAAATGTTTTTATGATCGTTAATACTCTGAACTAAAGCACGTTGGATTTCCCATCCTGTGTTGTCTTTATGGTGTAATATCCTTTTTTCGGAATGACCCCCTTCGCGCGCCAAGTCATACAGCCCTGTTTTATCTTTATCGAATTTTGCACCCCAACCTATTAGCTCCCTAATTCTTTCGGGAGCCTCCTCAACAACAATGCGCACCACATCTTTATTGGCATATTTATCGCCGGCAAGGTATGTGTCTTCAATATGCTTTTCAAAATTATCGGGCTCGTAAATAACTGCTGCAATACCCCCTTGAGCCAATGATGTGTTGGTGTTTATTAATTCTGCTTTGGTAACGATGGCAACCGAGCCATGCTCGGCAACCTTTAAAGCAAATGTTAATCCGGCAACCCCCGACCCAATAACCAAAAAATCAAATTCTCGTTTCACAAAGTTGTTTATTAGTGCTTTATAAACTATACAAAGCCGTAAAAGTAAATATAAATTTTTGCTAACTATTAAAAAACATGAGTTAATTAATTGCTAATAAAGAAAATTCTTAAAGTTGACTATCCCCTCGACAGAGCCAAGGAGATAGTCAACTTTATTTCAGCCCAAAAACTGAAAATTGAATTTTCATTATTTTACCCCTCTATCAACCAGCAATTGCCGGTTGATATCTCCCCTAAAAATTAGGGGAGAATATATGGAACCCCGAGGCAAAGCCTCGAGTAATTCTTTTGATTAAGCATTTAGTTTAACACGGTTTGCAAATAAATTTTTTATTAGAAAACAATTCGACTATTTTTACCCGCTATTAAAAACCGAAAAAATGAGTAAAGAAGATATTTTAAAAAAGATTATTGCCCATTCAAAAGAGTACGGGTTTATATTTCAATCGAGCGAAATTTATGATGGACTAAGCGCTGTTTATGATTATGGGCAGTATGGCACCGAGCTTAAAAACAATATTAAAAAATATTGGTGGGACTCAATGGTAAAGGTAAACGAAAATATTGTGGGTATTGACTCTGCCATATTTATGCACCCTACCGTTTGGAAGGCATCGGGACATGTTGGTGCATTTAGCGACCCGCTTATCGACAATAAGGATTCAAAAAAAAGATACCGCGCCGATGTGCTTATTGAAGAACTTTTATCAAAAATTGAAGGGAAAATAAAAAAAGAGATAAACAAAGCGGCAAAAAAATTTGGCGATGCTTTTGACGAACCACAATTTTGTGCCACCAACCAAAGGGTGATAGCAAACCAAGAGAAATACGACACAATAAAATCGCGTTTTGTTTCGGCTCTTGAAAAAGATGACCTTGCCGAGATAAAAAAAATTATTGAAGATTATGAAATTGCATGCCCTGTTTCAGGCTCGAAAAACTGGACTGATGTGCGCCAATTTAATTTAATGTTCGAAACCAAAATAGGCTCGGTAAGCGAAGATGCCAACAGTATTTATTTACGCCCCGAAACTGCCCAAGGCATTTTTGTAAACTACCTAAACGTGCAAAAAAGCGGACGCATGAAAATACCTTTTGGCATTGCACAAATTGGCAAAGCCTTTAGAAACGAAATAGTTGCCCGCCAGTTTATTTTTAGGATGAGGGAGTTTGAACAGATGGAGATGCAGTTTTTTGTTAGGCCCGGCGAAGAGCTACAATGGTTTAAAAAATGGAAAGAGACACGCATAAAATGGCATAAAGCCCTTGGTTTTAATGATAATAAATACCGCTTTCACGATCACGATAAATTGGCACACTACGCAAATGCCGCCACCGATATTGAGTTCGACTTCCCGATGGGATTTAAAGAAGTTGAAGGAATTCACTCGCGCACCGATTTTGATTTAACACAACATCAAGAGTTTAGCGGGAAAAAAATACAATATTTCGACCCTGAGATCAATAAAAACTATGTTCCATACGTAATTGAAACATCAATTGGATTAGACAGGATGTTTTTATTAGTGCTTTCAAACGCTTATACCGAAGAGGTTGTTTCGCAAGAGAGCGGTAAAACCGACACAAGGATTGTATTAAAAATACCGGCAGAACTGGCACCTGTTAAACTTGCCGTTTTACCATTATTACGAAAAGACGGCTTGCCCGACAAAGCAAGAGAAATTCTTAATGAGCTTAAATATGATGTTAATTGTATTTATGAAGAAAAAGATTCGATAGGCAAACGGTACCGCCGCCAAGATGCAATAGGTACACCATATTGTATTACGGTTGACCATCAAACCATTGAAGATAATACTGTTACCTTGCGCGACAGGGACACTATGGCTCAAGAAAGGATACCCGTTGAAAAAGTAAGGGAGATTGTATTGACAAAAACATCGATGAATAACTTGCTGAAAAAAGTGTGAATAAAATAGGATGTTTTTTTTTATTAATTATGGCTTAATTTTATATTTTTACAATTCCAAATTATAAATATACTAAAACAGCCCATGGCTGAAATAATTATTGAGGCACACACAACCTATCCCGAACTTGATTCGGGAAGCATAATTGTAACTGTTTGCCAAATAACAAACTATAAAATTATAAACGGATGAAAAAGATTTTCGCAACATCAATCCTAATACTATTTGTATTTGTATCGTGGTCGCAAACCCAACCTATAAATAAGCCAGAAAGAGGATATCGGTTTCAACACCGCATAAAAGGCCCAAGCTATAAAAAGAGCAGAATTTTAGAGTTGGTGGTTGATGAATACGGTAATTATCTTGTTGCTACATTTAGGGGCGAAAAGTCATCGTTTGTTTATTTATACATCTATAACTTATACTCATGGGATGAGAAATATAAAATTAAACTGAATGACAACCGGTGCGAATTGTACAACAGCACCTTTGATGAATCGGGTGATTTTTTCTACCTGAATTATGATATTTATAGAAATAAATTTAAAAAAATAAATCTTAAAACCGGCGATATAGAGGAGATTGACTGCTCACAAACCCCAAAAGGGTGCCGAAAAATTGAACCCCAAATATACAAAGTTGATGCCTACACAATTGGCGACAATTACTACATTTACAGAGATGATAAATTTGAGAATTACATGAGAATTCTTGTTAAAAAAGAGATGTATATTCCTAAAGGCGAAGAGACCAACAACGGGAACTCAGGTTTAAAAAATGCCATGATGATTGACCCAAAAAAAGGGGGTATAATTCAGATTACACCAGCAAATTTAAAAGATTTAAAAAACGGTGCCGAAATTGAAAAAAACGGAGTACAAATGTTTTTTGACGCCAACGCAATTGATGTTAATGGTAATGAAATACCCTATGAACAAGCTGAGGGCGAACCTTTTAAAATACGCTTAACACAAACCGAAATAAACAAGTTAGATAAGAAAATAAGCTTTGTTTATGAAAATTTTGTAATTAAAATTGATTTAGATGCTTTTGAACAAGAACGGTCAAATTAGTTTTTAATCAAAAATATTTTCTTATTTTTGATACATGCATAAATTTCTAATATCAGCTTTCCTAATTCTGCTTTCCATAACATGGATAAATACCTATGCACAATGCGACCAAGCATTTATTAATAAATGCTCAACAAGCGGTGGCAACGCAAAATATATTAAACATTTCAGAATTCGGTTTGGCGAAGCAAAAAACATAAAAAAACGGTCGGAAGGGAAATTCACGCTAATGCTGAACAAAGGCAACCATTACAGGTTTTTAATTTGCAACGACCCTGCAAAACCGGGTGCCACTATTATGGAACTATCGAATGATTTTACCCAGTTTGGTAGTAATTATAATTCTAAAAACAATACTGAATATAAAGCATTTGACTTTATTTGTACCAAAACAGGCCCCTATTATATAAAAATGTTTTTTAAAGACGGAAAAGAGGGGTGCGGAGTATGTGTGCTTACGCTAATAACCAACTAATGTAGGTTTTTCATGAATTTTGATAACGTTATTTTTGCATTTGGACTAACCCTGTTTGCAGGGTTGGCAACCGGAATAGGCAGTGCATTGGCATTTTTTACAAAACGTACCAATACAAAATTCTTATCGTTCTCGCTTGGTTTTTCGGCCGGCGTAATGATTTATGTTTCGCTGGTTGAAATATTCCAAAAATCGGTATTAAGTTTTTCTGAACTATACAGCTTAAAAATAAGCAACGCATATACCCTAATCTCATTTTTTGGAGGAATATTCGTTATTGCATTGGTTGACAAGCTAATACCATCGTACGAAAACCCCCATGAAATAAGGAGTATTGAAGATATTGATAAGGTAGATAAAGATTTAGAAAAAAACAGAAAACTTGCCCGCATGGGTATTTTTAGTGCCCTTGCCATAGCTATACACAATTTTCCGGAAGGAATAGCAACTTTTACAGCAGGGCTTGCCGACCCATCGGTAGCTTTGCCAATTGCCTTTGCCATTGCAATACACAATATACCTGAAGGGATAGCCGTATCGGTACCTATTTATTATGCAACCGGAAACCGTAAAAAAGCCTTTATACTTTCGTTTTTGTCGGGTTTGGCCGAACCGGTTGGAGCCCTGTTCGGGTTTTTAATAATATACTTTATAGTTGGCGGAATAAACCCAAATATATCAGGCATTATGTTTGGTGCCGTAGCAGGTATTATGGTATTTATTTCGTTAGATGAGCTACTGCCCACAGCCGAAGAGCACGGCGAACACCATATATCAATTTATGGTCTGGTTTCGGGAATGGCCGTTATGGGGCTAAGCTTAATACTTTTTATGTAAGGTGCCCCTGACGCTTTTAATTGCTAAGCATGCAAGCGGCAAAGGTTAATAACCACACAAAAGGGTTGGTACGGCAG
>CAYQPP010000047.1:13714-15798 GCA_964419235.1 uncultured Bacteroidales bacterium | reverse complement strand
TTGTGTAGAACGTAGCTGTTAGTGATTATCTCTAAAAGCGGGTGCAAAAGTATCTGTATGGAGATTACAATCCAAATATTTTTATGCTTTTTTTTACCTTTTTTTTAATGTTTTTTTTAATGTGTTTGTTGACAGGGTGTTGTAAACGAAAAAAAATGCGCTGTATTTGATTTAGTATTTCCTTATTGCATTATAAATATATGGGTAAGATATAATAAGTTGTATATTTATCGTTTAAAAGAATAAACAAATATCTTAAAGTTGACTATTTCCATGACAGAACCAAGGGGTATTACGCCAAACTTTATTTCAGCCCAAAAGCTGAAAATTGAATTTTCATTATTTTACCCCCTCTATCAACCGGCAATGCCGGTTGATATCTCCCCTGAAAATTAGGGGAGAATATATGGAACCCCGAGGCAAAGCCTCGAGGAATTCTTTTGACTAAAAATTATGGAATTATCCATATAAGTTATGATTGATAATAAAAGTATGAGATTAAATAGCCGATTCCGAAAAGTTAATTATTTCAATAAAAAGGCTCAAATATTGTATATGATAATGCTATTTATTTTTATCTTCGCATCACTAATTATATAAAAAATGAATAAAGATAAACTTGTAATAATACCAACTTACAACGAAAAAGAGAATATTGAAGCCATTATACGCAAGGTAATGTCGCTTGAGGGTGGTTTTAATATACTTATTGTTGAAGACAACAGCCCTGACGGCACAGCTGATATTGTAAAAGGATTGATGTTGGAATTTCCTGACAAAGTTTTTATATTGGAAAGAAAAGGGAAATTGGGGCTTGGCACGGCCTATATTGATGGTTTTAAATGGGCACTTGAAAATGGTTATGAGTATATTTTTGAAATGGATGCCGATTTTTCTCATAATCCTGACGACTTGATAAAATTACATAATGCTTGTGCAAATGGCGCCGATATGGCAATTGGTTCTCGATACATTTCGGGCATTAATGTTGTAAACTGGCCAATGGGAAGGGTGTTGATGAGCTATTATGCATCGGCTTATGTTAGGTTAATAACCGGCATGAAAATAAAAGATACTACGGCAGGGTTTAAATGCTACACCCGAAAAGTGCTGGAAACCATTGATTTTGACAAAATTAAATTTAAAGGGTATGCTTTTCAAATTGAGATGAAATTTACTGCTTTTAAATTCGGTTTTAATATTGTTGAAGTACCCATAATTTTTACCGACAGGCAAGAAGGCACATCTAAAATGAGTGGCGGCATATTTGGCGAGGCTATTTTTGGTGTAATAAGAATGAAATGGCGCAGCTTTTTTAGGAGTTACAAAAGAGACTCATAAATTTTATTTGCACTACGGTTAAATGTGTAATATCTAATTATAGTTGCTATTTTATGTGTTTAGATATTAGTTAAACAATTGACATTCTATTACATTCCTCATTATTATTGGTAAGCAGGTATGAAAGAACAAACTGTGAGTAATAAATCCTCAATAGCCGGCTCGAATTAATTTCGGGAATGGTTTCAACTCAATAAATTTTAGCCCTTAAAGTTTAACGAACTTAACTTAATGAACATTATAATAAAAAACATAAGGATAATAAACGATGGTAAAGATTATACAAGCAATATTATCATCAATAACAAAATAATTGAATCGGTACAAAAAGAGCTGCCCCATGATTTATCGGGATATAATATAATTGACGGTACCGGCAAAATGGCCATGCCCGGGGTTATTGACGACCAAGTGCATTTTAGGGAGCCGGGACTTACCCATAAAGGAGATATTTATACCGAAAGCAAAGCGGCAGTTGCAGGCGGCATAACATCGTTTATGGAGATGCCCAACACAAAACCCCAAGCCATTACACAAAAAGAGTTAAGCAATAAATTTAAAACAGCCGAAAAAAAATCGTTTGCTAACTTTTCGTTTTATATGGGTGCAACAAACGACAACCTTGCAGAGATAGTAAAAACAGACCCAAAAAATGTTTGCGGCATAAAAGTATTTATGGGCGCATCAACAGGCAATATGCTTGTTGACGATGAAAAAACCCTGCAAGGAATTTTTGCCGAAGC
>CAYQPP010000047.1:11294-13614 GCA_964419235.1 uncultured Bacteroidales bacterium | reverse complement strand
AGTTGAAGACAAAAAAATTACTGCCGAAGTATGCGTACACCATCTATGGTTTGACGACACATTTTACGATACCCTCGGGTACAAAATAAAATGGAACCCCGCCATAAAAACCACAAAAGACAGAGATGCATTGCTTAATGCCCTTAAAAACAACAAACTTGATGTTATTGCCACCGACCATGCCCCACACCTCGAAAACGAAAAATTCAACAATTATCTCAACTCGGCATCGGGCGGTCCGTTGGTTCAGCACTCGTTACAAGCCATGCTTGAAATGTATCATGAAAATAAAATTGAGCTTACAACCGTAATTGAAAAAATGTGCCACGCCCCCGCAAAACTTTTCCGCATAAACAAAAGAGGGTATATTAAAGAGGGCTACTTTGCCGACATAGTTTTGGTTGATTTAAACAAACCCCAACAAGTAACTACCGAAAACATACTGTATAAATGCAAATGGTCGCCGTTTGAGGGGCAAAAATTCAAATCGGCAATTACGCATACTTTTGTAAATGGGACTTTAATATATGATAATGGCGCTTTTAACGAAAATCAAAAAGGGGTGGCGCTGACTTTTAACCGATAAAACTGACAAAAAAGCCAATTTACAAACCTTGAATTAATGAAGCAATATCCCAGCCATGTGGTTTAGGGCTGCCTATTGCCGCACAAGAAAACGAGCCACCAAACGGCTGTGCTGCTCAACCAAAACGGTTTTGCCGCTTAACACCAAATCCTCGGCGCCGGGGGTGTTATGCCTAATAGTTATCAGCTCAAGCCCGTCGTTATATTTCACGTTATAATGCTCTTTAAGCTCTTTTATGCCGTTTTTTACCCTGTACATTTCGTTATCGGCAATTATTGAAAAGCTAACGGCACTATTCTGCATTAAATTTACATTGATGTTGTTTTTTGCCAATATCGCAAAAATATGGCTTAGGTTCTCTTCAACAATAAAAGAGTAATCGACAGGTTTTATCGAAATTAATATTTGATTATTTTTTTTAATATAAACAGGCGGTATTTTCAGATTTTCGAAATTGTTTATAAGAGTGCCTGCATCACTTATGTTAATAAACGAACGTACCTGCAACGGTATATTTTTGTTTTGCAGCGGTTTAATGGTTTTTGGATGTATTACTTTTGCGCCGTAAAAAGCCAGCTCAATGGCATCGAGATACGAAAGCCTCTCTATTTTATTAGTATTTGGCAACCAATTAGGGTCGGCACACATTATGCCCGGCACGTCTTTCCAAACAACCACCTTATCGGCATTTAATATATTTGCCAAGGCTGCTGCCGTAAAATCGGAGCCCTCGCGACCTAAGGTTGTTGTTGAGCCGTTTGCATCGGCACCGATAAAACCTTGGGTTAAATACAGTTTGTTTTGCAAATCATCAAAATTGTTTACCACAAGCTTTTTCGACAACTCCCAATCAACCTTTGCGTTACGGTAAGTGCTGTCGGTTTTTAAACTATCCCTAATGTCTTTTGATATAACGGGTTTTCCAAAAACAATAAGGTATTCCGAAACGATTAATACCGATGCCAACTCGCCAAAAGGGACAATTTGGTCGTACTCAAAATCGTAATTCGAGCTTGGGGCAGCCTGTAACTTTTTTGCGAGCTTTTCGGCAATTAAATCAAAATTGCTACTTACCGTATGGTTTTTTGAGAAAAGCGCATCGATAATTTGCTTATGGTAATTCCGAAACTCTTGGAGATAATCTGAAAACGGTTTTTTTACAAAATAGTTACTGGCGATTTTTTCGAGAAGGTTTGTGGTTTTGCCCATTGCCGACACTACAACAATTCCGTTTAATATAGTATCATTGCATATTTGAGCCATCCTTTTTATGGCATCGGCATCTTTTATTGATGCCCCTCCAAACTTATTAATTATCATATACTAATTAGTCGTTAGGTTTTAGTAAAAAAGCCTGCCTTGCCCTATCTTAATCCCTCTCCTACTATAAATATTGGGACATACTCCAAAAAGGGACTTATTTGCCTTAACTACACGGCATTATATTAAATGCTTATCTGTATATTGTATTATTATATCAGCAATAAAAAAATAACAAACTATTATAATAGGCGCAAAGTTAATTATTACTAATAACACATTACAAGATTAAGTAAAGAAATATTTTAAACATTGCTATTTTTCATTACCTTTACTTGTAGAGTGCTTAATAATTAAGAATTTGTAACCTTATAAAACCAATCCCGAAAGGAATTAGGACAGTCTATTTTGGGATTTTTATTTACGGCATGTTCTACAATAAACATGTTTAAACAAGGAACAAGTTGATAAATA
>CAYQPP010000047.1:0-11194 GCA_964419235.1 uncultured Bacteroidales bacterium | reverse complement strand
ATTTACGGCATGTTCTACAATAAACATGTTTAAACAAGGAACAAGTTGATAAATACAGATATAATTATCAATTATTTAACTAATATTAAACTCATGAAATACTTACCATTAAGAGAGTTTAGAAAATTAAGACATAAAGACAAACAGACATGTATAAACAAGAAACAAGTTAATAAATAAAAAACTAATTATCAATTACTTAACTAACATTTAAACTCATGAAAAGTTTATTTTCAATATTTACAATTTTTTGCTTATTGACAGCACTTACCATAAATGCACAAACAGGCATTTCATATTTTATATCTAATAATTCATTGCTGCCCAACTCAAAAGTTATCAATATAAAAGAGTCTGACAATGGAAATTTAATTTTGTTAAACTTATGTTCCGATGTAAAATACCAAAACCATTCAATTGAATATTTAGAAACATCGGCAAGCGGACAAGTTATAACTCAAAAAGTATTAGATATTAATAACCTGTTTGATATTAAGTCGGTTGAAAAAAACAATAGTGGAGAACTTACCATTTTTGGAAATACATCGTTAAATAAAACATTTGAGCCTTTTCAATTGAGTTTAAACAGCAGCGGCAAAAAAACACAAAACAAACAGCTTCAGCAAATATACTCTACGCTAATTAGCGATGTTATAAGCTATAACAAAAACTTTATGATTCTTTATACCAAAATAGGCAAAAATAATTTATACAATATTTCACTTCATAAAGTTAATTCTGAAAAAGGCAATGTTGAGTGGTTTAAAAAAATATCGTCGGAAAACAACGAGGAGGCAGACAAGATAGTTGTTACCGACAAAGGTGAATTTTATATTCTTGGCAAAAAATATAATGATGATGTTACCGAGTTTGTGCCTATTATTTATAAAATTGATAAAAACGGCAACCAATTGTGGAAAAAAGGAATTGATGTGCCATCAAATTTCAATAAACAAAGTTTTCATATTTTAAACAATAACCAACTTATTTATGTATGCGGTTATACGAAAAACCCAACCGGATTTTCTGAAACAAGGGTGATTATTTTATCGAATACCGGCGAAGAGATTAAAAGCAATAATATACAAGATTTTAGTGCCAATGGTATTATTAAAATTGCAAACGGCAACTATTTAATTTACGGCTCAAAATTTATTGTTGATAAGCAACAGGTGGTAACCAAGGGCAAATTTGTAATTGTTAACCCTATGCTTGAAAATATTGCCATTAAAACACTCGATAAAAATGATAAACCCGATGCCCTATTAAAATCAAAAATAAAAACCAGCTCCGATTTTTTGTGCGCTTATAATATGGCTGGCAACCGCATTGCCATTGGAGGAAAAGTTTTTATGCCTGTTGCCGGCAAACCCAATAACAAATTTAATGTACCACTATTGATGATTGTAAATAGTGATGGGACATATAAAAAATAGCTTATTTATATTTCTCTACAACATGAAATTATTTGCCAACATAATGCTATGCTGTATTTATGAGGATAACATTTGATTGAATTGGTGTAAATAACAAATTCCAGCTTTATTGGTTAATACGCTTTAGCATACTTTTTTCTAAAGTTGATATATGCTTTTAGCGGTGATGCGTAAACATAATAATTTCAATTCATTTTTTTATTGTTCTTTTTCTTGATAAAAAGAACCAAAAATCAACCGAAATTTCCGAATTTTGATAATTCATACAGCTATACGGCTTGACCAACCTATCTCATGGATGTTTAAACGGTTCGCGTTATCGCTGACCTTCCAGCTATTCAAAATTATCAAAATTCCACACCAAATTTCGGATACCCACCGCACGCAGCGGCAGAAATTTGCGTATTTTATCGCATCAACGGGCTTATCTCGCTTTAGCGGGCTGGCAAAAAAACAATGATTTATAATTGTATCGCCGCCCTCAGGGCGATGCGGTGATAGTATTTTATTCTATTTTTACCTATCTAACCATTGTTTAAACTCTTTAACTTTTTCGCGGGCAACAATAATAAGCTCGTTGCCTAACCCGTCAATAGTTAGTTTAAGGCGACTATTGCTGTATGCAATCATATTTTCGCACGCTTTTATCGACACAATATATTTTCTGCTTATTCTAAAATAATGATGATTATCAATTTTTTCTGTCAAATTGTCGAGCGAATAGTCAATGGGGTAACTCCGTTTTGTGTCGGTAAAAATATAAGTTGTTTTATCAAAACTATAAAAGGCCAGTATATTATCAACATCAATGCTCTTGATTTTATCGCCTATCTTTACCATAAACCTTGTTTTTACAGAGTTACCATTCTGCTGATTTATTTTATTTAAAAGGCTTGAAAAATCAACCTCGGGCAAAAACTTTCTAACTTTATCAAGAGCCTGTTGCAGCCTCTCCTCTTCAATAGGTTTAAGCAGATAATCAATTCCATTGGTTTTAAATGCTTCAATAGCATATTGGTCGTAAGCAGTAGTGAATATTATTGGGCACTTTACTTTAACCTTTTCGTATATTTCAAAACTTAAACCATCGGCCAATTGCACATCAGAGAATATAAAATCGGGTTGCCTATTTTGCAAATAGCTGACGGCTTCGCGTACGGTTTCAATTACATCAATAATTTGCAAATCGGGAGCCACCAACTTTATTACCCTTTTTAAATGGTTAGCCGCCCGTGTTTCGTCTTCAATTATTAAAACATGCATAACCTACTTAATTAAAATTGGTAGTTTAACACTAAACTGCTCCTTGCTTTTTTCAACAACAACGCTTTTATCGGTAAAATAAATATACTGTTGGTTTAAATTATCGAGGCCAATGCCTTTTGAGTCGTTGCCAACATTTTTTGGCTGTAAATTATTCACAACTTCAATGTTTTTATTGCTCCTTTTTACTAAAATATTTAGTGGTTTTAGTTTTGACACTTCGTTGTGTTTTACACAGTTTTCAACCAATAATTGTAGTGCCATGGGTACAATAAACTCATTTTCACTTATTGAGACATCAATTGTTACAACAAGTTTATCTTCAAAACGCATTTTTAATAAATAGACAAATGTTTTTAAAAACTCAATTTCTTGGGCAATTGGCACCAACTCTTTTTCGCGACTATCGAGCACATAACGAAACAGACTGCTTAACTCCTTAATAAAATTGGCAGCTTTATTTTGGTCTTCGTGAACCAAATCGGTTAACACATTAAAGCTATTAAACAAAAAGTGGGGGTTAATTTGATTTTGTAGCGCCTCGTACTTATACGCCAGCATTTGAGTTTTAAACTGTTCGGCCTCGATAACCGATTTTTTCCAGGCCTTAAAAAAACCTATTGCGGTAAAAAGCAATGTTACCCCTGCCGATATTATTATTGCATAAATACTTGAATTTACAGTCCACTCCCAAAAATTTTCGGGGTAACTGCCAAAAAATATTCTTGTTAAAATAAATTGCACAATAAGGTAAGCTATTACTGCATAGCCTATTACAAAAACAACTCCGAATATTATGCGCAATGCGGGTTTGTGTCGCCACGAAAAACGTTCGTTAAGCTTATTATTAATGTAAACATGCCCAACCCATTGAGTAAAACATATTGAATATGCCCAAATTATTGTTATTGCAAACTCTTTAAAACTTGTTGTGTAGTTATCCCAAAACAGTACTACCACAACTAATGATATTACAAAATTTGCAAAAAACAGCTTCCAAAGTTTTGAGTAAGGGTTTACATATTTAAGTAGTTTTATCATAATTTATATTTACACATTATTTACAACAACATTTATCACAAACTTAAACAATTAACTAATATTTTGTTGTCAATACTATTTTAGTTTGCTTTTGCATAGCAAAAAGCCACTCGTTAAAACTACTTGGCCCAAAAGTGCCGTAGGCATTATTTGATATGCCGTAACCCTCTAAGGGTATGCCCATCCAGTTGGTATCAAACTTGCCGTTCGAGTTTTCATCGTGCATATATTGAATTGCATAATCTGAATCGGGCAAGCTGTCAATAGTAATAAAGCATTTGTTGTTTTGTATTTTTACTTTTCGTGTGGCCACAGAGTTTTGGTTACTGTCAAATACCTCAACCAAAACATCGCCAACGTTGTTTCTAAGGTTAATTATTTCAATATCTAATTTACACAATGTTTGTGAATAACCCGAAATTGCCAAAAGGCAAATAATTGATATTAGTATGTTTTTTTTCATGTCTTTAAATTTAAATTTTGCTTTAGTAATAATTCATAATATAATACTAGCTTATCCGCCCCCTGAAATGACGTTGGAATAATTATAATTCTTGTTTCTTTACTGATTTACTCCTTTCTATTATTAACAATGCCCTGCACCTGCCCTTTGCCCCAGTTAGGATAGATATCTGATTTTGGTTTATAACTGTCCCAACTGTTTAACAGCTCTTCGGCTTGGGCATAATAAGGTGTAACATCGCTACCAAAAAACCGGGCTGTGCCCATTTCGTTTTGAAGCTTTATTAACCGCGCCCTCGGGTTATTTGCATCCATGGCAATGGCTTTTGCTACTGTTTGCGCCGATAATGCCCCATATTTTTGCCCACGCTCTTGCGGATTTACAACCAGCCTTGCCGTATAATAAAAAGCCTGAAGCGCAAAAACCTCCGATTCGGTAGGTACTAATTCTATCATTTTATTAAGTGATGTTTCTGCAATATCCAAAAAAGCATCTTTTTGATTGGCATCGCCATGCACCATAAAACTCATGATAATATAACAATGCGCCTCGTAATACAATGGTAACCACTCCGATTTTTCAACTCCTGCAATAATTTTAAACTTGTTGGCAAGATTCCGGTAATCGTCAATATTGTTGCATTGCGAATATTGACCTATTGTCTCTTTCATTTTATTGAAATACTTACTGTTTTCAGCCCTTAATAGTGTGGCAAAAAGTACTGTAATTGCAATTAAAACTGTCTTTTTCATAGTTGTAAATTTTATTTATTAATAATTTATTTTGTCCATCTGATTAACATCTCCTTTGCGAGACAGCGTTATAAAACAGGCTATCAAGTAAAATCGTTTTGCGCTTGGCAATATTGGTGTAGAAGCGTAAGTTCCGGTTTGGTCGGGTGTTTTTGAGTAGCTGTATCCAAACTGCTGCTTAAACCCAAGCACGTTTGAAACCGATGCATAAAAAATTATATTTTGCCTGTATAAAAAGCTCCAGTT
Organism: uncultured Bacteroidales bacterium; assembly: GCA_964419235.1. GTDB lineage: Bacteria > Bacteroidota > Bacteroidia > Bacteroidales > SZUA-534 > GH45. The sequence goes on along the minus strand of CAYQPP010000047.1, from coordinate 5,993 downwards.
AATATCAACCGTTTGATAAGCTATTGTATGCTCGGCGTTAAATGCAGGTGTGTTTGGGTTATTATACGCTCGGGGCGATGCAACCTTATAGCTTGCGCCAACCTGCGAGCGCAATTTGCCTACCCAATGCTTATAAACTACGGTTAAATTATGCCTGCTTGTATAGTTAGGTGTTGCAGGAACCGGATAATCCAGCTCATATTTTTCGGCTGCAATAAATGAGTACGACACCCAAAATTCGGCAAACCTAAACGTTTTGTTGTCTCTGTAAAAAAAGTCGAAACCTGCCACCTCGCCAAAGCCTGTGTTATTGTAGCCCTCGGGTTTATAAAAAGGATTATCGGTAAACTTTACCAAGTTTTTGTAGCCTTTATAAAAAAGCTCGTTACGCAGTACCCTGTCGTTTTTTTCAAATTGATAATTCAAGACATAGTGGTCGGCCCGTTCGTAGTTTAATGAATTTGTGTATAGTAGAAATTCATCGGCGGGGTCTTGAAAAAACCAGCCATATGCCATTGAAACTTGGCTGACTTTTGAAAACTTATAAGCAACAGATACTCGTGGAGATACATTTGCACGATTCAAATAACTTGAGTATTCAACCCTTCCGCCCAAGCGGGCAACAAATTTATTTGATGCATATAATTCAGTTTCGACAAATCCAGCCACACTACTGTTTTCAAAACCTTGATTGTGATTATCTGATTTATACAAAAACTCGGTGTCATACTTTTTATAAAACATATCGGTGCCGGCTTTTATTTTTATCTTTTTTGTAATACTTTTTGATACCATTAGTTTTGCATGGCTGCCATTCAAATACTTATTGTATTGAGCCGTATCAAAAGAGACATAATCGGCATTATGAGTGTATGAAAAGCCTGTTGTCAGAATGTAATTGTTACTCAATTCGCCAGCCCACGAAGCGTTAACAAACACGTTGTCGTTTTTTAATTTGTAGTTGTAACTCTCGCCATAATTTGATTGCAACAGGCTAAAATTTGATTGGCTGGCTTTACTGTAAATTTTCAACAATCCTGATTTTGCAGTTTTTAAGCGGTAACTAATTTCGCCATTAGTTGATTTTGGATAACTGTTCCATTGCATATTTTGCGGCACCAAACTCATATAAGGCTTTAAGTTGCCATGCCCTATTGAAGCTGTTATTGATGATTTCTCAAAAGTTTTGGTAACAGAAGCGTCCATCCCAACCGATAAAACAGATATATTCAATTGGTCTTCAACGGGCTTCTCTTTAGTTTTTAAAACTAAAATACCCGACATAGCTTGTCCGTATTCGGCAGAATAGCCACCGGTGCTAAACATTGTGCCTCCAAACATAAACGGGTTAAAGCGCCCCCTTACCGACATGTTTGGTGCCGATGAGCTGTAAGGAGAATAGACTAATGTACCATCGATAAATGTTTTAGTTTCGCGGCTGCTGCCACCCTTTACAAATAGTTTACCCGATTCGCCAACCGTAGAGGTACCCGGCAATGTTTGGATTGCCCCGTAAATATCGCCCGTGGCACTTGGCGTGGTAACCATGTCTAACGAGGTTATTGCAATCGACTTTTTTTTGTCGCCTGCCTCAAAAGCCCCTGCCGAAACATTTACAGCATTAAGCTCGTTAAACTCCTCTTTTAAAGTTATGTCAATTGTTAAAACCTTATTGCCTATACTAATTGGTTTTGCAAATGATTCGTACCCGATATAATCTACTATAAGATTTTTTTTACCCAACTCGTTTGTAGTAAAGGCAAATGAACCGTCGGCATTACTCGATACCCCATCGTAAGTACCATCAATGTAAATATTAGCCCCAACAAGTGTATTGCCTTTTGTATCGGTAACTACACCAACAATTTTTGTTTGTGCATATGCTGTTGTTACTAACAACAAAATAAATATACTTAATAGTGTGTGTCTCATTTTTTATCAATATTAAACGATACAAAACTGCACCATTTTGATATTCATAAAAAAAAAGAGTTGCCGAACTGTTGAATTTTAATGATGGGGTGTATTTTCCCTAATTCCGCAACTGTTAAGGTTAGATGCTTGATAATTAGTGCTTACACGAAAACTCTACAAAATTATAAATGTTTATTACCTAAATTGAGCGATTCCAAACTTTAATTTATCACATTGACAATAAGAAATCAGACAAATTCAAATGTTTTATTCCCTTGTGCGATGTAGTAATAGGGAAGTTATCCATTGATACAACATATTTTGGATAATGATCTTTTATATTTTCTAAATTGCCGAATTCCCTTTTTATAACTTTTTCATCAGCCAATTTATAAGCTACCTGTACGTATATTCTTTCGTTTTCTTTTTGCGCAATAAAATCAATCTCCTTTTTTCCTGTTTTTCCTGTAAAAACATTATAGCCTGAAAAAACCAATTGATTATATACAGCATTTTCAATTACTTTATTTATATCCTGAGCTTTATACCCAATAATGGCATGACGTAAACCCAAATCTTCAAAATAGTATTTTTCGCCGGCCTCAAATAATTTCATACCCTGAATATCCATTCTTGGTGAACGGTGTATCAGATTAGCATCAATTAAAAAATTAAGGTAATTTACAATAACAGATACTGACTTAGATGATTTTTGCGATTTTAAATAATTTGAAATATTACGTGCCGATAAAAGACTGCCTGTGTTATCAGCTGCAAACTTTAATAAATTATTTAAAAATGCAACATCACGAATTTGGTTTCTCCCAATTACATCGCGATAAAGTATAGTGCTTAATACATTGATTAAATATTCATTTATAACCTTCTCATTTTTCGGCAAATGAATTAAATAAGGCAGACCTCCATATCTCAAATAAGTAAAAAGGTTTTCTTCTGAATTAGATAAATTGTGGAAGTCCATATATTCTATATATGAAAGACTATGGATACAAATTTCTATCTGCCTGCCACCCAAATAAGTAGCAATTTGACTCGAAAAAATATGTGCATTGCTACCCGTACAATAAATATCATAATTCCCATCTGAAAGCAAACTCCTTAATGCTTTTTCAAAATCTTTTATTTCCTGTATTTCGTCAATAAACAAATAGTTTAGACGATTACCTTGGCTTTTGCCCTCTACAAAGAACATTAAATCTTTATAGTTTTGAATATTGTCAAATTCAAATTTTTCTTTATCAATAAAAATAAAATTACCTTTAGGAAATTGCTTTCTTAACTCCGATTCTATCTGTAATAAAACTCGGCTTTTTCCAACTCTTCTTTGTCCTGTCAATATTTTAATCAACTGCTTGTTATAAAAAGGCCTTACTTTTTCAAGATAATGATTTCGTATAATATTTTTGTTAGGTATAGTTTTCATTTTAAATAAAATTGCCAGTTTTGTTCATTATACTTTACAAATATAACCTTTTTTGTTGATTTGTCAATAATACTGTTTGGTTGTTATGGTAAATTCAGCGGTATTCCTTTTCAAAAGGTAATAAATAATAAGTGGGGGAAGTGTGTAAATCAATTATCATTGACAATTATAACCATATGGGCAATTCCATAATTTGAATTTATGAACAAAATAATGCGTTAGCCCTGCTAAAAGTAAATAATAACCTGCCGGCTGTTAATAGACAATGGAACAAAAAAAACCGCTACTTAATAGGCAGCGGTTTTTTTATATGTATAGATAACTGTTTTTTAATAAAAGTTTGCTCTGTTGTCGGTAATATCCGAAGCCTCTTTAATAGCCTCATAAACTTGATAACCAACCCTTGAACGATATGAGCGGGTTAAGTAATTTCTATCGTTGCTTATGTTAATGTTTTCGGCAGGTTTCTGAATATTTTTTACCTGTATTACATAAACTCCGCTTTTGCCTTTAATTGGCTCCGAAATTTGGTCGGCGGGCAACTCAACTGCCGCTGCCTGAACCTGTGGTTCAAAACCCATACCCGAAATCGAATATGCTGCAAAAGTTATGTTTTTTGCCTCTTTAAGCAATGAGTTTATATTTTGAGCAACTGCCTGTAATGTACTTACATTTTGTTTTGCCTCAACCATTTTATCAACAAGGTATTCTGCTTTTTTCTCTTTTTTAACTTCTCTTTCAATATCAATGCTAACATCGGCAAATGGGGCAATCCCATCCTCTTGAACCGATTTAATTGTAGCTACTACAAATACATCGCCCAATTCAAAAATATCAGACACATCGCCTTGGTTGCCCTGATAAGCCCAACGTATTATCTGACGGGGGTTTTCTAAGGTTGCAAGGTTTTTGTCGTCTCTTTTTACCGTTGCTGTTTTTAAACTCAACGACTCTTTTTCAGCTGCATCTTTAAATGCTTGGAAAGTTCTGTTGGTACCACCAAACTTACTTGCGGCTGCATAAGTGTTTTGATATGTTTTTGTGCTTGGCTCAATTGTGCGTGCAACAGTTGCAATTTGAATTTTACGTGTTTTAGCGCTTTGGTTTGTTACCTCGATAACATGAACGCCAAATTGCGATGTTACTGTAACCAAATCGCCTTTATTGCCAAAAAAGCAAGCATCGTTAAACGGCTTAACCATAGCACCTGCGCTAAACCACCCTAAATCGCCACCTTCGGCAGCCGAGCCGTCTTGCGAATACTCTTCGGCCAGTTTTGCAAAGTCTCCGCCATTTTTTATCACATTTAATAAGCTGTCGGCTTTTGCCTGAGCATCTATTCCGGCCTCGAGGCGAATTAAAATATGACGGGCTTTTACTGAATCGGGAATATTTTTAAACTCTACTACTTTACTAATCATATAGGCGTTATCCTCTTTATACGCCCCTATAATAGTTCCAACTTCGGCATTAAATAACGATTTAACGTTGTCGGTCAATTCATCCTCGGTATAATATTTACCATCAAAATGCACATCGGAGTTTAAGTTTACAAACTGCTCATTGTTTTCAACCTCGGCAAACTCCTGCTTAAGGTTTTCAACCCACTTTTGTGTTTGCTTGTCATCTTCGTTCGATGCAATTACAGGAAAGGTAACGTAGTTAATCTCCCTTGACTCCTCTTGTTTGTATTTATCGCTGTTTTTGTCGTAATAAGCTTGAAGGTCGCTTTGGGTGTATGAAATAATACTGTCGCTTACTGAATTGTATTTTACGTTAACATAGTCAAAATCAACTTTTAGGTTTTTTGCCTCGGCCTCTTTTTTTGCCTGAAAGCTTGTAACAAACAAACCCTTTTCGATAAGCGTATTGTATTTTTGGTCGATTTTTTGCTGAACAAGTGCTTTTTCAAATGCATTCCACGATGATAATGCTTTTCCTGAAGGATCCAACTCCATATTTTTCAAGAACTGAATAACAAGCTTTCTGTCAAACTGCCCTGTTTCCTTATTTTGGAATATTGGGATTTGCATAATCTGTGGGTCGATATTATTACCCTGAACCATATCAAAAAGCTCCTCGCCGCTAATGCCAATGCCTAAGCCTTCGTAAGTGTCAACCATTATATATTCGCGCACTAACTGATCCCATGTTTGTTGGCGTAAACGCTCCATTGTGGGCTGGTCTAAAGTTGTTTGCCCTGTGTTACGCTTATAATTCTCAACATTGTCATCAATTTTGCTTTGGTATAATTGATACCCTATTGAATTGCCTGCAATTTCGGCCACTTTATTGCGGGCACTGTTTGCCATTGAATTGTTTGAGCGGAATAAATCTCCGAGAATAAATGCCAATAATGCTAAACCTATAACTATCGACACTAATAATCCTGCATTGTTTCTAATTTTCTGTAAAGTTGCCATCTGTCTCCTATTCTATAATTTAAACGTAATATTTTAGTATTTTCAGGCTACGAATATAATAAAATTTATATAATCTTTTTTGAATTAAATGTTTAATTAAACATTCGTATATCCTGCTGATTATCTGTTGTTTATGCAGTAATTTGATTTGCAATTTCAATATTTTGTGCCAATACCCGATTTTTTTAATCTAATAATAGTAATTTTTGAGT
>CAYQPP010000046.1:0-15917 GCA_964419235.1 uncultured Bacteroidales bacterium | reverse complement strand
TTTTATTTTTATAGTACCATAGCCTTTGATTATACTAGGTGCGAAACTTCAGTAATATTATATACTTATCCGCTTGTTTGCATCAAGTTTTTAAACTTTAGACTGAAAACTTCTAAAACATAGTATATGACAATGCCCTGTGTTTAATGTAGTTTTTTTTGGAAACTCAGCCCTGTAAGAGCGTAAGAGTTGATTGGGCAAGCATTTACATTATTACCAATTTTGCAAGTGCCAATATTATAATTTATGTTTTTTTTGCGAATATACCATCATGCCCATTGCAAATAAAAGTGATACAATTCCTATGGCAAATGTGCCTGCATAACCAATCATCTCAAAAATATAGATACCCAATACCGGAGCTATCAACCCCCTAAAACCAACAAGCGACAGGTGCACGCTCTGATAATCACCGGCATCTTCGTTTTTGCAAAAATAACTTGAGCCTATACCCCACAACAAAGCCATTGTGGCGGTAAAAATTCCATAAAAAACAAACGATATAACCAACATTAAATAAATTTTGATACCCAAAAACTCGACATTGTACGGAAAATAGTTTGCCAATACAAGAAAAAGCAGGTGGAGCAGCATTGCTGCAAATGTGTAAATGCCAAATTTGCGCGGGTCAATTTTACCAATCAGCTTTCCAAAATATGGTAACAAAACAATGGCAATAAGGTTATACGACGTTTTATAAAACGATATCGAAAAATAATTAAGATGAAGCACTTTGTCTAAAAATATGGTAATTACAGCAGCGGTAGCCATCCATGCAAATCCGTAAAACATAAAGCCCACCTCAAAATCGCGGTAAGGCTTATTTCTGACAATAATATCAACCATTTTTTTATATACCGCCTTTATCGAGCTCCAAACCGATTTTGAAAAAACCTGCGCTTGCAATGGGATATAATCAATTAATGTTAGCAGGTAAATTGATAAAATGCCGATTATTGAAAGAATAGGATAGATATATGTAAATGCATAGTTGTCAAAATCGAGCAATAGCCCAAAGCCAAATGTTACAAACAGTACAACAATTTTTTTAACCGATGTTGAATAGCTGTATAATTTACCGAAATTTTGCTGTGTGTAATTGTTTCGCAAAAATAGGTTGATAGTGGGCAAAATAGCCGGTTTGTATAGGTAATAAAATAAAAAAACCGTTAAAAAAACAAGCGGATAAACAGGGTTTGCCATTATTTGCTCTGGGTTCGACGGAAAAAACATAAGCCCTACCAATGGCAGCCGTGTAATTATTGCCACCCATATCAAAAGCCTTTTTTTGCTTTTTGCCCTTTTTATAAATTCGTTAAAAACAACCGAAAAAAGTAGTATGATAACCCCAAACTGAAAAAGAAAACTTATTTGGTAATTGCTTGCCAACAAACTTTTTATCAAAATAAATTCGTTTAACAACAAAGCCCCGTCAATAATACCCTCAAGCAGCATGTGGAGTGTGTGTAACCTAAATGTTTTTTTTTCGGTTGTCGAAAGGTTTAAGCTTTTTGGTTTTAAGGTTATCATTAATATTTACGATTGAATTGTTAGCATCATTAAAAAAGAGTGGCTTTTAAGGCAATAATTAGTGCCTGTCCATAAAGTAGGCGGCAAATATACAAAGCCATATTTAATTCAATACCCAAAAACTAAAATAAATATAGCTATTTTGATAAAAGCAAATAAAATTCTTGCTATTTTTACCTTAAATGGTAATAAGGCTTAATACTTTACCCTATAATTTATAATATTATACAGCAATGTCGTTTATACAAAAAGAGAAACCGTTCAGTAAAAAGTGGTTTATTTCATGGAGCTTAATTATTCTTGGGGCATTTATTTTAGCTGCCGGTTTTGTTCTTTTTATTAACCCGTACAAAATTGTTCCGGGTGGCGTTTACGGCATCGGTATTGTGGTACACTATTTAACAAAAGGTTTAATTGAATACTGGCCCGAGGGGATACCAATAGGGCTGTTTGGCTTATTAATAAATATTCCGCTTACTGTTATCGGTGTTAAGGTATTAGGACCAAGGTTTGGCATAAAAACCATAATAGGTTTTTTTCTGACATCGGTTTTTATGGATTTATTAACCATGTTTGTTGGCGAAAACGACCCGCTTGGGCTAAAAAACGACATGCTGTTAGCATGTATTTTTGGGGGTGTATTAATTGGTGCAGGATTAGGTCTTATATTCAAATCGAAAGCCACATCGGGCGGTTCCGATATTATTGCAATGATAATTGCAAGGTTTACAAGCTGGCCATTAGGGCAACTGCTTATATATGTTGACTCTACAATTGTTTTATTGGCTTTAATAGTTTTTAAAGACTGGAAAATCCCGCTATATTCATGGCTTGTTATTTATATTACAGGCAAAGTTATCGACATGGTTATTGAGGGCGTAAACTACGAAAAAATGCTTTTAATAATATCTGATAAACACAACGATATAAAAAATGTTATTATAAACGATTTAAACCGCGGCGGCACATTTATTGCCGGCGAGGGTATGTTTAACAACGAACCGAAAAAAATTATCTACACCATTGTAAACAGGCGCGAACTAACTATGCTTGAAGACTATATACAAAAAATTGACCCCAAGGCTTTTTTAACGGTTATTGATGCAAAAGAAATTTTGGGCGAAGGCTTTAAGTCGTTAGATGAGAAAATATCTTGAGTTTTACGGAAATATCTTTTTTAAAATGAGTAGCAGATTGCTCCATCAACCTGTTACTTTGCCTACTTCTCAACAAGCTCAATTTCATAAAAATAGGGCCACCATTTTCCTGTAACAATCAAACGTTTTTTTATGTTATCCCAAGCAATTCCGTTTAGCACGTCAATTGGGGTTTTAACATCGTTTTTATTTAAAATACCCGACAAATCAATTCGTTTAACCACTTTTCCCGATTCCGATTCAAAGGCTACTATCTCATCTGTTCCGTAAACATTTGCATATATTAACCCACCTATATACTCAAGTTCATTAAGACTTTTTATAGGACCTTTGTTGTCATACACTTGCAGTTTATGGGTTTCTTGAATAAACTCCGTGTCAAGGTAGTATATATTTTCGCTGCCATCGCTCATAATAAGCTCTGTGCCATTATTGGTAAGCCCCCACCCCTCGGTAGGATAAGTAAACTCATACAATTTGTTAAGTGTATTTTTGTCGTAAGCATATCCTGTATTTGAGCGCCATGTAAGCTGGTATATTTTATTATTTACAATGGTAATACCCTCGCCAAACACCTCTTTTGGCAAGTTAAGGCTCTGGACTACCTCATTTTTGTCAATATCAATTTTATACAGCATCGACTCCCCGTAGTTTCCGGTACCCTCATATAAATGCCCGTCTAAAAACTCAAGCCCCTGAGTATATGATTTGGTATTGTGCGGCCATTTTTTTAAAACTTTAAAAGTGTAAAAATGGGGTATAATATCCGACAGCATCTCAAATTGCATTGATTTATCGGCTGTTAACGTATCGCCCCAATAAAATACAAATTGCAATTGTCTGTTACCAGGAAACAAGTTTTTAGTTTCAAATGCTATTATTTCGTTTGCAATATATTTTTTAAATAATTTATAATCAACACTCAATTTTATTGAGTCGGGAGTGGGTAAATCTTTGGTTTTATATGTAAATATTACATCTTCGCCAATAGTAATGGTTTTGCCCTTATCGGCAATTACCTGAATTTTAACCTTATGTTTTTTTTCGTGTTTTAACTCTTTTTTAGTAGCCTGCTTTGTGGGCGTATTTAAATTACAGCTCGTTGTTATGGCAATAAAAGCAATCAGCGTAATAATCTTCATATTTTTTTAAATTTTGAAGTAGCAAAAATACAAATAATAAAAAATAGTATTATATAAAAATAAATAAATCGGCTACAAAAAAATCGGATGAATTAAAAACTCATCCGATTTATAATAAAAACAAAATATTGTTTAATATTTTACCAACTTGTAGTAATTTTTTGGTTGTACATTTTATATATACTCTGCTCACCCGATTTTACCGATTTATATTCGATAGTACCTTTTATCATAGGATAAGTTTTGGCAGAATAAACACTTTTAGATAACTCTTGGCTGATGATAAAATCTATATCGTGCTTTCCTTTGCCATTGAACGTTTGATTAATATTGTCGATAATAATAGGAGCTTCTTTCCCAAAATTTAATATTACCTTTTTAACTTCAAAAGCAGTCTCATATTTTGAAGTAATACTAATGTGGCATTTTGCACCTGTTACTACTGAGTCTGAACTGTTTTCGCCCGATATATTAATGTCGTTGTTTACGAAAATGTCAATTTTTTCGGCATTTATATTAAAAAAGTACTCATTTTCGGCTTTGCCATACGGATTCTTAAACTCTACTTTTATAACATTATCAGGATCATCGTAACATTCATCATAAGTATAGGTAATTAACCATTCGGGTTTTTTGTTGCTTACATCGGTAATTTTTGCACAGTTCGACCTTACCTTAGGCTTACGAGATGTGATTACGGTTTTATCTCCTAATTTAAGGGTTAGCCTTATTTCGCCCAATGTGCTGTTAACAGTTTCGATACTAACATTTTTAAGCATCGACTTAAGCTTAGCTATGCCAACATTGGCTTTGTCTTTTCGTGGGTCAACATCAATAAAACCATCTGCAAGGGCTTTAAGCTCCTTAACGGTTTGGCTCATCATCTCAACACTGTTTAATCCATCAATTTTATTCAGCAACCCTTCTAATTGCATTGTTAAAGCCTTGTCGGCTTTTTCAAACTCGCGTATCAACACCAATAATTGAGTTCGCGAAAAGGGATATTTTATATGGTAGTAGTATTTATACTTTTTAGCTTTTTTATCAAGCTCAACTTTTTCCCAATAAAATGCCTCAACCTTGCTTAACGATATTCCTTTAACAAACGGTATATCGGCAGCCCTTGTTTTTGTGGCAGTTTGAAAACTTTCACTAAAATCGGTATTGTTGTTTTTTACATTCTCGCTACGAAAATATTCACTGCTTGTTTGTATGTTTTCGGCAACCGAGCTAATAATCTGCTCTTTTACCTTTGCCAAAGCTTTTTGTTGGGCATCATCAAGCGTAGGACTCGATGCGACTACAATAATATACTCTTTTACCAGTGAATTTACCCAACTGGGCTTTTTCTTCGAGCTCTCTTCAACTACTTTTTGAGCCTGTGTAGGTTGAATAAAACTAATAAAGCCTATTAAAATGGCAATAACTATAATACTTTTTTTCATTTCGATAACTTTTTTAGAGTTAAATAATAATGTTTATGCAATAAAAATTAAAGTTACACTATTTTTTTTAAAAACCCGATTATTGCAAAATTGTTATAGTGTATAAGTTGCATTATAACCCGATTTATTCATAAATTTTGCTATTTTATTGGCAGCCATTGACCTGCTTGCCGCAGGCTAACATTAATATGTTATAATTTGAATATTTTTCAATAAATAGTCTATTTCAATATAACATATTAATTTTCAATAAGATAAACCACCTCAGTAATTAACATCTACATTTTGCAGGATAAAAAAAAATCAGCAACACAGTGCTGATTTTTTTTATTAAGTATCTGTTTTTAATATTCGCTATCCAATTTATCCATTTCGGCATCAAAAGTCTCCTTGAATTTTTGCTTATCATACAACACTTCAAGTTTTTTGTCTTTTGAAATACCTTTGTCAATACCATTATAAATTACATCTTTACTTACCTCTAAAGCAATAAATGTTTCATAACCACCACCTTCGGCTTCAAATGTTTTTTCGCAGGTAATAGTAATGTCGGCTAACTGTTGGTTAACTACGTCGCGAGTCATATTTTCAAAAGTTTGGCTAAACTCAGTACCGCCTCCGGCATCCATTTCATTTACATATCTTTCGGTAACTGATTTTAGTTTTGAACCGATTAACGATGCAAGACGCTGTTTTGTTACCAATAAAGCTTTATCTTTAGATACTGCCATGTCTTGACTTTTACCTACGCTACTTGCCCTAAAGAATTCTTTGTCAGACCTACCTTTATCAGCACAAGGAATTGTTAATTCCTGACGGCCTTTAGTTACGTCTTTTGTTCCGCCACAAGATGTTAAAGAAACTATTGCAGCAAACGATAAAATAAATAATGTTACTTTTCTCATAATATTAAAAATTTTGATTGATAAATCATTTTACACAAATGTCAATAATTATTTTCAATTAAACAAGTTCAAGACGTACTTCGCAAAAAAAAGGTTGCTATAATTTCATAAAAAAAAATAAAAAAACTAATTCTATTGTAAAATACCAAATGATTTATTACATTTGAAGTTATTGAAAAACCTATAAAATAATTATCAATGAAAAATTTTAGAATTTTAAGTTTAACACTTGCAGTAGTTGCTTTTGTAGGATTGTATGCCTGTAATAATGCAACAAAAGAAGTTAAAGAAGTTGAAACAGAAGTAGTTATTGAAGAAGAAGCACCTGTTGCTGATACTGTAGCTATGGAAAACGAAGTTGTTGACTCAACTGCTGTTGAAGCAACTGAAGCTGCTGAAACAACAGAGCCAGCAACTGAAGAGTAAAAAAACTTAGGTTGTTTTTTAAAAGGGCAATAATAATTATTGCTCTTTTTTATTGTTCAAAAAACAGCTATCGCCATAACTTAAAAACCTAAAACTATTATTTAAGGCATAATCATAAATATTTCTCCAACTTTTGCCTACAAAGGCAGCAATAAGTAGCAATAATGTGCTTTTTGGCTGATGAAAATTGGTAATAAGCCTGTCGATAACTTTAAAAGTATAATTTGGTGCAATCATTATGGCAGTACTTGCATTAATATGATGTTTGTTTAAAGCCGTTACCAATTCATGAACCTTGCTTAACGCCTCAGCCACCGGTATATCTTGCTTTAAACCATATGCCTCCCACTGTTGCAAATTAAATTCATTTTCGTTAAAAATTTCCCCTTCAATAATTTTAACTCCTAACCAGTACAAACTCTCTAACGTACGTACTGTAGTTGTTCCTACAACTGTAATACTGCCCAAATGTTTTAATAATACAGGTATAGTTTGTTGTGTTATAATAAAATGCTCGGTGTGCATTTCATGATTTCCTATACTTTCGGCAATAACAGGCTTAAATGTTCCGGCCCCAACATGCAGGGTTATCTCATGCCGCTCAATATTTCTTTTTTTTAACGATTCAAAAACAGCATCGGTAAAATGCAAACCGGCTGTAGGGGCAGCTACCGACCCCTTATGCTTTGAATAAACAGTTTGGTAAGTGGTTAAATCACCAACTTCTGATTTGCGGTTTAAGTACGGGGGAATCGGTATATTTCCTGAATTTTCTAAAATATCACTAAAGGTTAACAACGGGTTGTCCCATGAAAAATCAACTATTTGAGCATTGTTAATTGTACCTGTCCGTTCAACCTTAAGTATTGTATTTTTACCGTTAATCTCCACCTCTTTCTCCAAAAAACCATTTTTCCATTTTTTAAGATTACCAACTATACAAACCCATTGGCAGTTATCGGTAGATGCAAAAGACAAATTATAATCGGTAGGTTTATGAGGCTCTAAGCAAAAAACCTCAATACGCGCACCCGTAGTTTTAAAAAACTCTAATCGCGCCCGTATTACTTTAGTATTGTTGGTAACCAACAAACTGTTTTCAGGTATATATTGAGCAATATTCTTGAAACTATTTTCACTAATATTCCCATTGTCAAAAATCAACAACTTTGATTCATCCCTTTTATCTTTTGGGTATTTTGCAATACGCTCATTATCTAACGTATATGTATAATCATTAATACTAATTTGCTTTGGGGCCATTATATTTATTTTATTGATGCTATTTTTAATGTAAAAATAGAGAGATACCCTTACTATTGGACTGCAAAAATAATTAACTTTGCTAAATTATTTATAAAATTTAAAACTATATGAAAATTAATGTAGGCGACAAGGTTCGTTTTTTAAATGATGTTGGCGGAGGCAAGGTTACTAAAATTATTGACAGATATAGCGTTTTGTTATTAAATGAGTTTGGATTTGAAGTGCCATCGCCAATTAAAGACCTTGTGGTTATTGAAGAAGCTACATATGCTGAAGAACCAAAAGAGGCAAATTCTGCATTGCAAAATTCAGGTGGCAACCCTGTTCAAACCGATGTTGTTATTGACACAAACGATATTTTTTATCCTGATGTTGCAATTGACGATGCCAATGGTAACGACATAAACATTTTTTTTGCATTTGAGCCTCAGGGCAAACCCGGCAACTCCGACTTAAATATTTATTTAATAAACGACAGTAATTATAATGTTTTGTACAGTATTATAAATATTGACGATACCGGAAAATCTTTTTCAAACTCGGCAGGAGTAATCGAGGCAAATACAAAAGAGCAAATCGAAACACTTGGTTTAAATTCTGTAAACCAAATTCCTGAATATGTTTTCCATATGGTTTTTTATCAAAAAGATGAATTTAAAATTAAAGAACCTATAACAAAATCAATTCAAATAAACCCTGTTAAATTCTATAAAGAGAAAGCTTATAAAGAGAATGACTTTTTTAATACTGATGCCATTTTATTACCTGTATTTACCGAAAGTGCAATATTAAATGAGTTAAACAGCATGACCGACAAGGAGTTGAAACAGGTATTAAAGGAGAAAGAACAGCCCGAAAAAAAGGTTGAATATTCATCGAGAAAAGAAAAAGAGAAAACCATTTTAGAGGTAGATTTACATATACATGAATTGCTTGACGACTTTAGGGGCTTATCGAACAGCGAGATAATAGAAGTTCAGATGGGGCATTTTAAATTAAAATTAGAAGAGGCCCAAAAGGCAAAAATAAAAAAAGCGGTATTTATTCATGGCGTTGGCAATGGCACGCTAAAACATGAAATAAGAAGAGAATTAGATAAAAAGAGTAAATTATTATCATACCAAGATGCATCATTTAAAGAGTATGGCTATGGTGCAACCATGGTACAATTCAGATAAAAATTAATATCATGTATCAATCAAAAAACCCGTTTACACAAGTTGTTGAAAAAAAATTCAGTACTATTAGTGATGTTACGCTTAACAATAAACTTAAACTGTCGGGTACGGCATTTCAACAATGGAAACAACAGAGCTTTCAATTACGCAGCAGCATATTAAATAAAATTGCAGAGCTGCTTGAGGAGCGCAAAAATGAATATGGAGGGTTGATTACCCTTGAAATGGGCAAACCCATAAGCCAATCGGTAGCCGAAGTTGAAAAATGCGCTTGGGTTTGCCGCTATTATGCCGAAAATGCTGTTGATTTTTTAAAAAACAAGCGAATGGAATCAACCGCCCAAATGAGCCAGATAGTATATGAGCCATTGGGGACAATTTTTGCGGTAATGCCTTGGAATTTCCCATTCTGGCAGGTTTTTAGGTTTATAGCACCAACGCTGATGGCGGGTAACACAGGACTGCTTAAACATGCATCGAATGTACCCCAATGCGCCAAAGCAATTGAAAGTGTTGTTGCCGATGCAGGAGCCCCCGCCGGTGTTTTCCAAAATTTATTTATCAGCCACAAACAGGTTGAATCGGTAATTGCATCAAAATACATAAAAGGAGTTACCCTTACCGGAAGCAATTACGCCGGCAGCCGTGTAGCCGAACTGGCAGGGCGATACACAAAAAAAACCGTACTTGAGCTTGGCGGCAGCGACCCGTTTATTGTGTTTGACGATGCCGATTTGAATGTAGCACTTGAAAATGCCGTTTTGTCAAGATTTTTAAATGCTGGGCAGAGTTGTATAGCAGCAAAAAGATTTATTGTTCATGAAAGCATTGCTGCCGAATTTACATCAAATTTTCAGTCGCTTATTGAAAACTTAGTATCGGGAAACCCTATGGATGAACAGACATTTATTGGGCCCATAGTAAACGAAAAAGCTTTAGCCGAACTGCACAGCCATGTTGAGAAAAGCATTAAGCTTGGCGCAAAATGTATTACCGGAGGCAAAGCCAACAATGAGATGTCAACTATTTACAAACCTACTATATTAATAAATGTACCTAATGATTCTCCTGTATGGAAAGAGGAGATTTTTGGCCCCATAGCTGTAATAAAAACTTTTGAAACCGATGAGGAGGCTATTCAATTAGCCAACGATACTCGTTTTGGTTTGGCTGCATCGGTATGGACTCAAGATATGGACAGGGCTACATGGGCATGCAAAAATATAGATGCCGGCACCGTTGCCATAAATGGAATGGTTAAATCGGAGCCCGGCTTGCCTTTTGGTGGAATTAACGAATCGGGGTATGGCCGCGAGCTTAGCGATTGCGGAATTTACGAGTTTGTAAATGTAAAAACTGCAAGCTATTTTGCTTAGGTTGGAAAAACAAAAACAAACCCATACCTTTGCGGCAAAGTAGATCGTTCTATCGCGCACCAATGTAATTATTAGTGTGAGGAAAGTCCGGGCAGCACAGAGCGCCGCACTTCTGAAATAGAAGATACTTGTGAGGGTATAGAAAGGCAGAAGAAAATAACCGTCGTGCCAACGGTACGATAAGGGTGAGAAGGTGAGGTAAGAGCTCACCAGTATGGCAGGCAACTGTTATAGCTGTGCCTCTTGCGGGATGAAAGGCCATGTATATCTTGAGTCTGCACCTTGGTGTAGAGCAAAGCTGCTCGCTTTGTATTTCATATGAATAGTCAAGAGGGGTAGGCCGATTGAGGTTTCGAGCGATTGAAATCCCAGATAAATGATAGAACCCTTGGCATTTAGCCAAGGCGACAGGATCCGGCTTATAGATTTACTTTTTTATTATTAAAGCCTTCTTTTTATATGGAAGGCTTTTGTTTTTAGCATCTATTTTGAATGGGTAGAATGATAAAATTTAATCTGCCAATTATCGTCATCTTTAATAAACGTGGCACTCTCGATAAAATTCAGAACAATTGTTGTGTCGGGATATTCAAAAGTGCCCCTGTTCATAAACTGGGCGTGGGCTGTTGTGTTATCAATAATTAAATGCAAATTGCTTAACTCATAATTTATTTTTACACTATCGTAATCCTCTAACTCCGACGAAAACTCCTCAAAACTCCATACCAACCCATTTTCATAAATCACAAAATCGTCTTGGGTAAGTTGGTCGAGCTTACTGTAATCTTTATCTTGAACTGCTGTAATAAACTGGTTTAGTACGCTCTTTACTATTTTTTTATCACTCTTTTTATTGACATTGCTTGCGCAACTTATTAAAAAGATGCCGAAAATTATATAACCTATCTTTTTCATACGCTTTAAGATTTTGTAACCTGTTGATTAATAAATACTATTAACTATTTCAATGCTCCAATAAGTTACAAAAAATAAACGAGAGTAAAAAAATATTCTTTTAATAAATTTGGTTTTGAGCTGCCAACAGAGTATTTTTCAGCAAACTTATAATAGTCATTGGACCAACACCACCGGGTACAGGAGTTATATAGCTGCATTTTTCGGCAACTTCGTCAAATTTCACATCACCTTTAAGTTTCCACCCCGATTTTGTTTTATCCGATTTTACCCTGTGTATTCCCACATCGATAACTACAGCACCGGGTTTAACCATATCGGCAGTTACAAATTCGCACTTGCCTATTGCCGCAATTAAAATATCGGCTTTGGCACAAACCTCTTTTAAATTTTGGGTACGACTATGGCAAATGGTAACAGTTGCATTTCCCGGTGTGGCTTTACGCGACATTAACAAACTAATAGGCGTTCCGACAATATTGCTACGGCCTAAAACTACGCAATTTTTCCCTTCAGTGTTAATATTATAGCGCGTAAACAACTCCATTATGCCGGCTGGAGTAGCCGGAAGGTATGAAGGCAAGCCCATTGCCATGCGTCCGGTATTTATAGGATGAAACCCATCAACATCTTTTTTATAATCAATTGCCTGAATAACCTTCTCTTCGCTAATATGCTTTGGCAAGGGTAACTGCACTATTAAGCCGTCAATGTTCGCATCATTGTTTATTTCACTAATTTTTACAAGAAGTTCATCTTCGGTTACAGTGTTGGGATAATGTATGTCAGTTGAGTCAAAACCAACCTGTTTGCATGTTTTAACTTTACTGGCAACATAGGTTGCGCTGGCACCATCGTCGCCAACAATAATTACGGCCAAGTTTGGGCGTTTTTTACCCGATGCAACCATATCTTCAACCTCTTTGGCTATTTCAACTTTTATTTCCGAATTTATCTTTTTTCCGTCTATCAGCTCCATATAAAAAACTTAACCTATTAAATTATTGTATAAACTATACCCTCTTTTATCTCATACCATTCATCATGCGTGCCATATTTTTGCCTTTGCCCGATGTCATCATCTTCATCATTTTGCGGGTTTCGTCAAACTGCTTAATAAGGCGGTTTACCTCTTGTATTGAGGTACCACTGCCATTTGCAATCCTTTTTCGGCGCGAACCGTTTATTATGCCAGGCGAATTTCTCTCGTTAGGAGTCATTGAGTGTATAATGGCTTCGATACCAACAAATGCATCGTCATCAATATCCATATTTTTCATAGCTTTGCCCACTCCCGGAATCATTGAGGCGAGGTCTTTCAAATTACCCATTTTTTTAATTTGCTGAATCTGCGACAAAAAATCGTCGAAGCTAAACTGGTTTTTGGCTATTTTTTTCTGCAATTTGCGTGCCTCGTCGGCATCAAACTGCTCCTGTGCCTTTTCAACAAGCGAAACAATATCACCCATTCCCAGAATACGGTCGGCCATACGTTCAGGGTGGAATACATCAAGCGCATCCAGTTTTTCGCCGGTACCAACAAACTTAATCGGTTTGTTTACCACCTCGCGAATTGACAATGCCGCACCACCGCGGGTATCACCATCAAGTTTTGTAAGCACAACGCCGTTAAAATCTAACCGGTCGTTAAACTCTTTTGCCGTATTTACGGCATCTTGCCCTGTCATTGAGTCAACCACAAAAAGTATTTCGTGTGGGTCAATTGCTTTTTTAACCGATGAAATTTCATCCATCATCTGCTCATCAACAGCCAAACGCCCTGCGGTATCAACAATTACCAAATCGAAACCATTTTTTTTGGCATGTTTTATTCCGGCTTTAGCAATTGCAACCGGATTTTTGCTACCCTCCTCTGTGTAAACATCAACACCAATTTGCTCACCCAACACTTTTAACTGGTCAATTGCAGCAGGGCGGTAAACATCGCCTGCAATAAGCAGTGGGTTTTTTCCTTTTTTTGTTTTTAACAGATTTGCCAGTTTTCCTGAAAAAGTTGTTTTACCCGAACCTTGCAAGCCTGCAATTAAAATTACGGCGGGGTTACCTTTTATGTTAATATCTTCGGCCTTACTGCCCATTAATTGTGCCAACTCATCGTGCACAATTTTTACCATCATTTGCCCCGGATTTACCGAATTGAGCACATTTTGTCCTAATGCATTTTGTTTTACCGTGTCGGTAAAGCTTTTAGCTATTTTATAGTTTACGTCGGCATCTAACAATGCGCGGCGAACATCTTTTAAAGTTTCTGCAATATTAATTTCAGTTATTCTGCCTTGCCCTTTTAACAGCTTAAATGACCTGTCGAGCCTATCCGATAAATTTTCAAACATAATTTATATATATTAGAAATACAGCCTTAAAAAAACATATTTTAAAAAGGCTGCTTATATTTTAATGATGCGCAAAAGTATATAAATTGAGCCAATTATTCAATAAAATAATTGGCTCAATTTTTTGTGAAGGCAGGAGTATTAGAGATTCAACGGCTACGGTTTATTAAATTATTGTATTCAAAAAACAAACCTCTAATAATCAATATTATACAGAATAACAAAAAAAGCTATTTGCGGATAATAAATTTCAGCTCTTTGGTTGATTCGTTTCCAAGTTTATCGAGTGCCCTGACTGTTATGTCATAATTACCCTCTTTTAAATTTTTGATTACTCCTTTTGATTCAACCTCGGGTGCTTTGTTTAGTGAATATAAAATTTTGCTAAACCCAACCAATTGGTCGGTAGCTGTTATAAACAATGATGTTCGTGGCGGATACACTTCCACTTTAGTGCCATCCATATCATCTTCACCAATTGAACCAATTCCAAATTGAATGCCTATGGCTGGGCCATTGTTGTCGATATAAAACTCTAAACTCTCAACCGACTCATTGTTTGTGTTATCTGTTGCGCTGTATGTAATTTTATGCTTGCCCTCGCTTTTAACCGAAAATGCCTTTTTGTATGTATTTTTTACCGTGTCGAGAACATAAACCAGCTCCTTAACTCCCGATAAATTATCGTTGGCATATAACGATATGGTTGAAGTTTCGCGCAAAAACAGTATTTTATTCACAATAATATTTGGCCCTTTGTATTTAATTGCAAGGTCGGGGGCTTTATTATCTCTAAGTAATTTCAAATTTAATTGACCTGAGCCCGATGATGCCAATGATTCATTCGAATTATTTACATTGTCGATGGCATAATACCTTATATTTAGGTTAATTGCTTTTTGGTCGATTAAAAATGGCTCGGTGTATAAAGACGGTTTTTTTCCGTTTACCGAATAGTATAGTTCTTTTACCCCCGCCTTATTATCGTTAGCCTCTAACTTAATTTTTGACTTTGCCGATATAAAAGTACTTTTTGCATTTGTATGTTTATCGCCAACAATTTCGTATTTAATTTCGGGTGGTGTTTTATCCATAAAAAAAGTAAATGATTTTTCGTCCTCTTTATTATCCACATTATCTTTTGCAAAATAATAAAATGTATGCTCACCTTCTGCAATCCAGCCGGGGCTAACCAAATTGCCAAAAATCTTTTTGCTTCCCTCATCATATTTATAATATATATTTTTTACCCCCGACAAATTATCGTCGGCATGTAATACAATTGTTGTTCGTGCAGAAAATATTTTTTCGGTAAAATCGGTTTTTACCTCAATATTGGTTTTAGGCGCCGTGTAATCGGGGATAAATTTAAGCAGTTTGCCTTGCTCTACATTTCCAACGTTATCAACTGCATATACATTAAGCAGATAATCTCTTTCTTCAGGAAATTTAAGTGGTGATGAATATTTTTTATATGGCTGCTCGTCAATTGAATAGAGTATCTGTTCAACTCCCGACATTTTGTCTTTTGAGGTTAACGATATCTCTAACCCTTTACCAAAATACAGCTTACCACCTGTTTCAACCAAAGGGGCTGTTTTGTAATTTATTATTGATACAGGGGCAAATCCATCGGCAAATATCTCAAAAATAACATCTGATTTAGGCAATACCACCTTTCTTGTTTCGGGGTCAACTTTTGAAGGTGTGCGAATAGTATTATACCCTTCGGTATCGAGAAAAAACGGAGCCGAATACTGTGGCGACGACTCGCTTTCAAGTACATAATGCTCGCCCATGCTTTCGCGGGAATCGCTTATGTGCAGATATAATGGTATGTCTTTATTTACAAATAACCTACCATCACTCCTTTTGTAAAACTTTTTTTTGTGTTCGAGTTTTGTTTGACCGCTTAAAACAATGACAAAGCTCAGCATTAATAGTGTTAAAACTGTTTTCATAACTTATAAATTAAGGTTTTATAAAAAAATTACGATTATGCTATGCTATATTTAATAATGCTGGTGTTGGGCATTTAAACCTCAACAATCAATTGCATTTTATTTGCCAATTGTTTTATATTATTACAATATTATGTTTGATTTGTTTAAAATATTTTCGGTTTTCCTTAATTCCGCAACTGTCAAGATTAAATACTTGATAGTTACGGCGTGAGCTCTTTTTTATACTCTCATTTAATTAATTTCTAATTCGGGGAATGGG
>CAYQPP010000045.1:1526-16162 GCA_964419235.1 uncultured Bacteroidales bacterium | reverse complement strand
AGTTATCAGGATATTATCATAAGTACTTAACTAAAGACCTCAAATTTATTATTTACGGTTTAAGAAAGATTTATTAAAGAACTGTCAATAAATAAAATATTCGATATACTCATTTAATTTGTTGTTACCTTTGCAAAAAAGATAAGTTGTGCAAAATGATAAAGTATTGAAGATAAGAATTGAAAAGACTCTTCCAATATTAAATGAAAAACAGAGAATAATTTATTTGGCTACAGAGACTGAAAGCATTGGCTGAAGTGGCAAAACAAAGGTTGCCTCCTTATCTAATGTTTCAAGAAAAGCCATTGTCTATCGAACCAACACTATTCGCTTAGTTTGAGAAATATTTACGCTACTTATATTATAAAAATACACACCGCTACCCCAGTCAGAAGTATTTACTGTTATCTTGTTTTCTCCTTTTAAAAATAGCCTGTCGGCAATAACTTTTACGAGCCTTCCATTGGTATCAAATACCGAGATGTTGGTTTTTGTGTCTTTTTTTAAAGTAAAAGAGATGGTTGTTGAAGCACTAAATGGATTAGGGTAACAATTAATAAAATCAAATAAATTAGATTCCAAGTTATAATTGGTTGAAACTATGCTTGAGTTTTGATTATTGGGTGTTGGAATATCAAATATCGTCCAATTCAAAATATCGGAGAATACCCTCCCATATGATTTATCCTCTCCGATTTGATTAGGAAAACAAACCGAATTCACAAGAAAAAGCGTGTCTGTTTTGTATTGCAGTAGCTGAATCCTATCACTTTCACTATTCAGCACAAAATTACTATGCAAAACGCCTTCTGCAATCTCATTGTCGGCATAAATAACCTTATATGAGTTTGGTGCAATACCAATATTCGGAAAATTCCATTTTTGCGGAAATACCGGGGTTTTAGTTAAATAATAACCATCCAACTGTATTGTGGTATTAGTCGGGTTATAAATTTCAACCCAAGATTCATGTTCCCCATTTTCATCGGTTATCGATTGGTTGTTTGAAACCATTATTTCGCTAATCATTAAATTCCTACTTTCTTCAAATTCCAATAAGGCTTCCGATTCCGATGTCAGAACCGAAATGCGGTTGAAAACAAATTGCTTAAGGATATTCAGTTCTTCATCAAATTCACTAATAGTATATGACGAATTTGTTTCACTGGATATATGCGGCCGTATTAAAGAGCCTAATTGATCAATTAATGGATTTAGTCGATTGGATGTAAAATTATCAGCAAACAGATTATTGAATGCCCGCAAGTATTTTATACGATAATTTGGATTGTAATAAATACAATTTTCAAGTGGTTTCTTATCAATAAACAAAGGGTTGTTATGTTGAGGGAATACACTTAATTTTACACTTGAAAATGCAGTATTGTAATCCCAGTGAATCCAATGGAATTTATTATCATCAGGATTACGGTATATGTAAAAGTTCCTGCCATTATCAAAGTAAGAGTCCCAATTACATAACGCAACATCAATGGCCATGCTTTTAATAAAATCGCCAATATTAAAATATGTGTCCACGGAGTCTTCTATTTCCGCAATTGGGGTATTATTTATAACATCAATAAAATGAATCAAATCTGTCCAGTCATTTTCTGTTTTGTTATTTTTTTTATGAAGGTATATTGCGTAGTCATCAGCATTGTTGCCAAGCCAACTCAGGCTGGTATTATTGATGCATTTATATAAATTCCCAGCTTTGCTTGAAAAATTTTGCTTAACAAAAACTTTGTCAATCTGCTCAACCATCAGGTATAATCCCCAGTAGGTATCATTAAAATACAACTTTGCGTAAGCAGACCGTGGTGCTTTTAGTCCTGCCCTACGAAGAATATCATAGCTGAGTTTATCTCTCATTATGCTAGGGTCAGAATAGCCATTTTGCAGGTTAATCTTCTTTAACCCATCATATTTCTGACCTTTTACAAATTCATTAATATCAATTTTGAATGGTTTTTTGGTCGTTTCAGTCGAATAGTTAGATTTAATCCCTTTTTCCCTAAAACCAATAGTATCCAAAGTCAATCCATCAATCTGTATTTGAGCAGGGATATAAATCCTTGTTTGCCCTGATATATCGGCTAACTGTTTCTGATAATTACTCTCCAAAGTGTCAAAAAAACTTGTAGTGAAAAAATTTACCCTTATTTCATGTACGAATGAATCATCGAACAATTGATCGCCGGCCGTACTTTGAGCTTGAACATTAGAAATTATTAAGATATATAATAATAATGATGTTATAATTGTAGTTTTCATAAAAAATATATTTATTGCTATTATTAATATAAAAGTTTTACTTTGTCAAACAACACCAACAATAATATTATTAGTATAAACAGTATTAATTACGGTATGCATTTCAGATTCTGACAAAGGAATTGTTATGCTATAAACCGACATTTAGTATAAAGTCCGATTCTGATATACAAATGATTAGAAACGTTAAACGGTTAAGTTGTTTCGTAACAGTTACAAAGTGCTTTCAAATACTATTCCATATTGGAAAAAAACCTCAAATGAAAAACCCAAAAACGCTGTAAAAATTTTACTGCAATTTATAGAAGCAGCATTTTTATTATGTGCATATGATATCCTGATTTAAACCTACATGTATAAATACCCGAAGGCTGTCGGTTACCCGCTTCATCACAAGCATTCCATATAATATTATGGTTGCCTTGTTGCAATTTGCTATTTAATAAGGTTTTAACCTTTTTGCCCATCATATCAAAAATTTCAATGCAGGCATGCTCTTCCTTTTCCAGTTTAAAAGTAATTACAGTCTCTCCGCTAAATGGGTTAGGATAATTCCTTAAAGAAACATAGTTTTTCTTTATCTCGTTAATACCCGTAAATACAGGGGTAATATGTGCATAGTAAACATCCTCGCCGTTATTCAAAGTATTTGACCATGCAAGATGGGCTCCTGTATTATCGGAAACCATATCATAATAGTCTCCCATTTTTTGCTGTTGAGGATATCCGATACTCGGATCGAAAGAGTCTGAAAGTTTTTCGTTCTCCGACCAAGATTCTCCCCCATCGACAGAATACGAATAATAAAGTGCCGAAAAAAACTGAGAGCCTGCCGGAGCATCGCGGGTATCTAACCAAATAACATCAATACGCCCGTTAGGTGCAACCGACATTGTCCCAAACCATTGTATGTTGTTTGTTTCGCTATCGGTATTGATACGAACGGGGGCCGAAAACGTTTTTCCACCATCGCTGCTTTTGGCAAACATAACATCTGCATAGTTTTCGGAAGCAGATACTGACGCAAGCACATAAACATTCCCTCTGTTTGGGCCGTCGGAAATATCAACATCAACCCATGCCTGCCCGAGCAAGCCTTGTGGATTAATATTGTGTTGCATGACTAACGTTCCCCCAAGGTCAACAGCCACCGGCGATTCCCATGAAACAACAGCATTGGTATCATGTGCATTTGTAGATTTTGATAGAATAAAACTATCGGGGCCTAAGCCAAAAACATAAAGCTCGCCGTTTGGACCAATGGCAAGTGTCCCAAAAAAAGGCTTGCCCGAAACATTTGAGCAATCTTCAAAACTATCTCCTCCATCAGTAGAACGGGTAAAATCTCCATCGCAGGCACTTGCATAAAATGACCAAACCGAATAATTATTATGCCCGCCTATCGAATTGTTCTTATTTACCTTCATCCATAATTTATCTCCACCGTAAGAATCTACCCCATCATCCCACTCAACGCCTGCATCTGAAATTTTATATGTTTTGCACTTGAATTTCATTACACCGTTTATTGTGTCGGCAGTAAGGCTATTATAATAAAAATTTCCATCGGCATCGGTGTCGAGTACCGGATCCGATCTAAAAACCGTATGGTCAATAGGCCCTGGATTTATCCATGTCTGACCTCCGTCAGTTGAATATGCATATCCTGCTTGTCTGAAATCGCTTGATATATTTGCGAATTCCCTCCACCCTATCACAATTCTGTTTGGATTTGTAGGATCTATCGCTATTGAAGGTTCGTTGCCTGCATCGCCGACAATATTGTTGCCGTCGGCATCAATATTTACCTGAGTGGTAAAAAAACCGCTGCTTTTGTATGTATAAGCAGGCGATTTTGCCATTTTGCTTTTATTCGTAGTAACATATTTATCATTAGGGACTTCTAAATGTGCAGCTTTTATTTTTTTTATCTGCTCATTGCTAAATTGGCTATATGTAATAGCAGGCATTATAAATAATATACCTATTAATAAATGTACCTTATTAAGCAATTTACTACCTGTTTGTTTTAAATTATAGTTTTTCATGTTAATCCTCTCAAATTTTATTTAATAATTACTTTTTTAATTAAAATACCTCTATCAAAAGTAGCTTTAACAAAATATTGACCTGTTGGTAAACCGTTGATATCTACAGTAAGCAAGCCTTTTTTTGCTTTTAATGCTTTTACTTCTTTCCCAAGTATATTAAATATTGATATTTCAGAATTTTCAGGTATGTTAATGTTTAAAATGTGAGATGCGGGGTTTGGAAATACCGTTATTCCACTATTGATTGAAATATTGCCGACAGAGCTTGTTGAAGAAATTGTAACATCGTATGAGTGCGGCAAACAATTACTACCCGAAACTACAATTTGGGCAGGCCCTTGTTCGGCTGCCGTTTCAGCAAATTGAATTTGGGCATTACCATTATTATCGGTTTTAGCAGTTCCGTAAATGGTATTATCCTTTTTTAGTACACAGGTAAAGTTTTCAACGGGTACCCCGTTGCTTTTAACGTTAACCGATGTTGAACCTGCGTTCTGCGCAAAACTATTTTCATATGTTACATCAATATTTATAGGCTCGGTTGTCCATACCGACATGGCAGGATCTCCAAGATAATTGCAAGAGTAAAAACACCATCTTAAAGCACCTTCTTCATGTTGTCCGGTAGCCGTAACCCACGCCGACGATTCAATTTTTGATATTTTATGGGCTTCTCCCATTCTGGTTTTCTTTTGCGAATAAAGAGCATCGACAAACTCTCTGTTCAAATGCTCAGAAGGTCCTTCGGTTTGCCCTTCGTTAAACCACCCGTAACGAGAATTGAATATGCCGCCGGCAGCAAAATTGTCAATGTTTACTATTTTTTCTGCAATACAGTCATCAAAATCAAATGCACCGCAATCGCACCCATGCGAATAAACAAGGGTAAAATTATGGTCTGTGCCATTTACTTGCGAAAAATTTGAATTTATAATATCGGGGTATTCTAACCTCATTACACTTCCGGAAAATGCATGCCCTACATGATAAATAAATGAAGTTCCTTCGTTAATTTTTGAGAGCAATTGGCTTTTTTCCCAATGTGAAGTTCTATCATAAAGAGTGTCATAATTATTGCTTTCAGGTATTCCGGTAGTCTCGTAACCGTTATCTGTGTGGTTCCCTATCAACAAATCCAAATAATCGGATCCCCATGTTAAAGGATTATCTGTGGCAAATTCTCCGACGAACAATGGCTGTTCAAGTTCGCCAAGTACCGGCTGGTTTTGATAATACACACTTTTATGTATCATATTTTCGAGTTCCTCGGCATTACTAACAGGAAACCTCGCAACCGACACATCGGGCAAAAGGTCATCTTCTCCGGGTTCGCCCCATTTGTCATCACCGTCATTGTTCCAATTCCCGTCTAAGGCGGAATAATAAACATCAGCGGGTATATTGCTACTCTCATATGTTTCCTCTCCTGATTGTACTGCACAATAAAAACCCCGGTACGGGACATGTTCAACATCGCCTCCTAAAAGTATATATTGAACTCCGTGCCCTTGATATTCCTGAATTATGTAATTCCTTATTTTTTCCTGTAAGTCTTGCCCTGCAATATTTGTATTTATATCCTCCGTAGTAATGACTTTTGCAATAATGCCTCTCGAAATATAAAGGTTAATAAGGTCTTCATAATTATTCTCAAACAAAGCAGGCGTAATTATCATCATCTGATAATCATCTTCCGAACTACTTTTTATTTTAGGGTAAACCGAAACCATTTCGGGGTTTTGAGCATAACTTTCAATTTTTGAATTTACAAAATCGCCTTTTGCAAGATTTTTAAGTGCTGTCTCGGCTTTTATATCGGGTTTTGTTGTTACACGTATGGTAACTTTTTTATAGAAATCTATTTTCCCTTCGCGGGGAGTATATTTTACGGGCGTAAAACTCGAAAGAACAAAAGAGTATCCGTTTAAGAATTCAGTAGAAAATTCACCGGATTGTTTTACCGGATATTGAGAAAATGAATTATAAACGCTATTCTTTATACGAAAGATACCTGATTTTTCTTTTGACAATTGACGTGATGCCTGTTGAGGATACAGCTTAAAATCTCCTTCTATCCTTATTTCATCTTCTCCGATAAACTCAACTTTTTCGGCAACATGCCCAGGAGGCAACAGTAACGAAACTGAATGATAAGGCAAGGCGGGTTCCCCAACAATACCTGTTGTGAGTGTATTATTAAACCTGACAATACTGTACTCCCCCACATCAACTATTTTATAATCAGAAAAATAGAATGTTTTCTCTATTATTTGGGCATTAACTGAAATAATGGCAAATAAGGTAATGATAATTGCTATTGATTTTTTCATGACTAATAAATTTATTATTATAAAAATCCTATATAGTTACAGTACAGAATTATGTATGCAGTTAAAATATAGATAAAAACTGTCAATATTTATTTTTTAAATATATTATTATCACAATAATATATTGTATATTTCATTTTAAACTATTCTTTTATAATTTTTTTTGTAAACACATCTCCGTTTTCGGATACTATTACCAGCATGTAAGTCCCATTTGTCAAGTTGCTTATATTAATTGTGTTTTTCTTTTTCAAACTGCTTTTGTAAACCATTTTGCCTGTTAATGAATAAACGGTCGCAGATTGAAATTCTGCTTTTCCGCTTCTTTCAATATTAATAAAACCATTTGAAGGGTTAGGTCCAACTGTAAAAATTTTATCAAAAATATTATTTTCACTAATATCCACCATTCCTACATTTACATTTGAATTATAACGCAAATAGTTTTGCTTGGTAATTGTTACATGAATAACACCCCCCTCGTTTTGAGGGTTTATATCAATGTTTTGAAATTGCCCTGTTGCCGTGGCGGTTGCTATTATCTCGTCATCAACCGTTAGGCTTATAAAAGCCCCCTCATCGGCAGTTACCGCAAAAAATGATTGCCCTGCATTAATTGTGTTGCCGTGAGCTACATTTAACTGCTGCGGCACCTCTGAATACATTACAGAAAAAACATCTCCGAAATAGTGATAATTGTTTATCATAAATATTTTCATATCTTCTATTGAGAACTCGGTTTCATTAAGGCGGTATTTACCTGCAGCATTTGCAAATGCAGGCATAATTGCCCTTGCCTCGGGTGTTGAATTATTGTCGGGCATAAAATTTGGCCACATATAGTCAATCATACCCCAGCCAAAAACTTCATTATATTCGGGGTACGATTCGGTAACTGCTGCAACAACTCCTACTGCTCCTTTTTCGTGTTTATGAATTGCCTCGGCAAAACAATCTTCCGTATTGCCATCCCATCTTACAAAAGCACCTGTATAACAATTTATTGAAAAAACATAAGTAAGCATTTCGTTATCTAATTGCGATAAATCACTTATTCTGAACGAAGGGTGTACCCAACCATCTTCCATTCCGTGATCGCGGTGCATCGCAAAAAAAGCCCCATTGTTAATAGCATCAATTATCCCTTGTGTGCTTCCTGTATAGTCGGTAACATAAGTAGGGTTCGATTCAATATAGCCCAAACCGTCCGGACCAAACAATGAGACGTAATCATCACCGTTAAATATCCAATTTGATGGTGCTCCCGTTACTGAATGTTCCACATATTCTGTTTCGGGGTTTTTGTTTAGTTTATTTACAAAAAAACCCCTTACTACTTCGGTATATAATAAATACCAATTCTCACAACCTCTGGTTGCCAGTAAAGGTTTGTTATAAAAATCGGCAACAGTTGGAGGATTGCGCTCGTACCTAATAAATTTCGAAACCATGTTTTTCAATTCGTCGGCACTTCTTGCCGACATCCTTGCAACAATAACATCGGGCATATTATCATTATCTACATCAGCATATTTATTGTCTGAATTAATATTCCCCATGGGCGAATTTGATATAAGCGGGGACACAACACCATTACCAGCAGGGCCTTCGGCGGCATAATCGCCAATTAATAAAACTCCTGTGGGTTTTATTGCCCAGTTATTGTATGCATTATCAATATAGTTTTCGATAGAGTCTGCATAATTACCGCCAAGCTCAGTAAGGGTTACAATGCCTGTTCTTATCCCCTGCAAAGTCCTGAATTTTTTTATGGAATCAGCCCATTGCAAATATTCGGGGATATCAGGCGATATTATTATATATTCAAAATCCTCATTGGCTTTTGCCGATTTATAATTATAATCGGCTTTTGGCAATGATTGCCTATTAATGAATAAATCATTAATGAGCGGGTCAAACCATCTGCTCCTATATGAAATATCGCCGAATTGCCCGTTACCGCCTGAAAAAACCACATCAATTTTTATGTTTTTGTAAACAACCAACTCTTTTGTTACAGGGTTGTATTGAAATGGTGTTACCTTGAGCATAACAGCATCAACCCCCCTTATGTTTTTCATCTCTGATAATACCGTAACCTGATTAGGGTAAAATGCATTTTTTGTATAAACTTCATTAATTTTCACAAACTTCATTTGTAGCCCCTTATCATACTCTTGCATTACGGCTTGCGCAGGAGCAATATTTATGTTTCTATAAATATTGGTTTTAGATGAACTTATTTTGACAGAAACCGTTGCTCCTTGCGGTACGGCTATATATTTTACTATTGACGGCAAATCGGGGTATCCCTCTTTATTAATAGTTGTTTTTCCGTGTATTGACAATTTCGACATTTCCTCTCCTTTACCATCAGTTATTTTATCAATATTGAACGATGCAAGCGAAAAATCCAGTTTCAGGAACGATGTTGTTTCATTATCAATTGTAACCCCTTGTTTGTTTTTAGTGTCTGAAAATTTGATTTGGCTTGTTTGTGCTTGAGCTATCTGAAACACAAAAAGCAAACAAAAAGTTATTGTAATTAAGAATGCTTTTTTCATTATAAATTAAGTTATTTATTACTAAGTACAAGTCTCCGTATTTGTATATAAATAATTAACAATCTAATACATAGTCAAAGCTTTGCTTATTTAATTAAGAGTATTTTATTTGTTCTGTAAAAATTACCTGATTCTATTTTGTACAAATATATTCCTTCGGGCATGCGATTTCCGGATTGACCGTATCCATCCCATTGTGTTTCGTGTTTACCTGCCGGTAATATTTTATCAACCAATGTAACAACCTCTTGTCCTGATTGGTTATATATAATAAGTTTAGTATGATTACCGGTCGGCAATTCAAATTTTATAACAGTACTTTTGCTAAACGGGTTAGGATAATTAGAGCTTAATAAAATATTTTCAATTAGGTGTCTGTTTTTTTGTTTTACAGAAACATTGCCGTTTGTGGTTTTAAGTATTGTGCCTCCAATTCCTATAATAGTGCCTGTGTTCGCATCGCTAAAATATATTTTTAATAAACCGTTTGAAGTTCCGCTTACATCGGATACCCAAGTTGCTCCACCGTCGGAAGTTCTCAATATTTTCCCTCCTGTACCACAAGCAATTCCGTTGTTTTTATCGGTAAAAAAAACACCGTGTAACCAAGTTGAAATTCCATTTTCCTGTAGTATCCAATTTTCTCCGCCGTCTGTTGTTTTTAAAATAATACAATGTATTTTACCATCTTTCCAAAATCCGCCGACTACTATTCCTGTATTAATATCTGTAAAAAAAACATCTTGGTATGCAACCAAAAAAACACCATTTGTCAGTTGTGTCCATGTTTCTCCGTTATCTTCGGTTTTCAGGATAATTCCGGCACCTACTATTATCCATTTATTTTCTCCTATATAAATAGTTTTGTGCAAATAAATATCCGTTCCGCTTGTTTTTTGAGACCAAGTAGTTCCTCCGTCGGTTGTTTTAAGTATTACACCATGTTCGCCTACTGCTATTCCCGTATTTGCATCAGAGAAGAATACTTTATACAGCCAGTTATTTGTTCCGCTTGTTTGAGGTGTCCATGTTGTTCCGCCATCAGTCGTTTTAAGTATTATGCCGTGAGCACCTACCGCTATTCCGTTGTCTTTATCGGTAAAAAAAACTCCTCCGAGCCATTTGTCTATTCCGCTTGTTTGTGGCATCCATGTTTCTCCACCGTTTACGGTTTTTAAAATAGTTCCTGCTAAACCTACAACTATTGCTGTATTTGCATCCGTAAATACAATGTCTTGCAATTCCATAGTTGTTCCTACTATTTGTGAAGTCCATGTTTCTCCACCATTTACGGTTTTTAAAATAGTTCCGAAATAACCTACTGCCGTACCTGTATTAATATCTGTAAAAAAAACATCCCATAAAAGATTTGTCGTTCCGCTGTTTTGCTCTGTCCATGTAGCTCCGCCGTCTGTAGTTTTGAGTATTGCTCCGGAATTACCAACGGCTGTTGCATTATTTTCATCAACAATATAGATGCTGGCAAACCAATTTATTACTCCACTATTTTGCGAAAACCACGTTTCTCCTCCATCGATCGTTTTTATAATAGTTCCACCTGCCCCTGCAGCCATCCCAATATTTTCGTTTAAAAAAAAGACATCAGACAACCAAGCCTCGGTTCCGCTTGTTTTCAATATCCAAGTATTACCTCCGTCAGTTGTTTTATAAATAATACCGCCGATTCCGACTATGATTCCGGTATTTTCGCCGGTTAAGAATATAGTTTCATACTCCAGCTCATTTCCTATTGTTTGAATTGTCCATGTATCGCCTCCGTTTGTTGTTCTGAGAACTATTCCGTCTGAGCCTACTGCCGAACCGACATTTTCATTAAAAAAGTAAACACTTTTTAATTTTTTAGTTGTTCCGCTTGTTTGCTCAATCCATGTTTCGCCTCCGTCAATTGTTTTTAAAATTGTTCCTTCTCCTCCTACAATTGTTCCTACATTTTCGTTAATAAAAAAAACACACACTAAAGGTGCTGTTGTTCCACTTGCTTTTATTGTCCAAGTATCTCCTCCGTTTACCGTTTTTAGGATTGTGCCCTCATCTCCTACTTCCCAACCCAAATTTGAGTTAAAATACATTACTGAATTTAAGTTATTGCCTTGTACTAAAGGATTTTGCCAATTCCATTCTGTTTGACCGAAAGAAATTAAACATGATTTTAATAAAAATAATACTATAATAAATTGTGCTTTCATGATTTTTATGTTTAAAATAAAAAATCTGCTTTTCCTACATGTAACATTTTTCTACAAAATTATCTTTTTACTATTTTTTTTGTAAACACATCTCCGTTTTTAGATACTATTACAAGCATGTAAGTCCCATTTGTCAAGTTGCTTATATTAATTGTGTTTTTTAAACTGCTTTTGAAAACCGTTTTGCCTGTTAATGAATAAACGGTCGCAGATTGAAATTCTGTTTTTCCGCTTCTTTCAATAATAACAAAACCATTTGACGGGTTTGGATATACAGAAATATTGTCATCGTTTGTTTGCCGTATCTCTGTTGTTTGATTTGAAATAGTGATAATGGTATTTCCTGAAACCCCTGAGGCATCGTTTGCCGAGGCTGTTACGGTAACCGTTCCGTCTGAAGCGGCCGTCAGCAAACCATCTGTACTAATTGTTGCCGAGCCTGTTCCGTCTGCAACAGACCAAGTAACTGAATTATTTGTTGCACCATCAGGCAAAACTACTGCTTCCATTTGTAGTGTTCCGCCTTGTGTTGTAATGGTCGATACTCCTCCTTGCCCCTGAACCGTAATTGAAGTTACTAATGTTACAGTTCCGCTTATATCTCCGGCATTTATTGGTGTATTTGGTGTGGCATTGTAAGCATAATCTTTATAAGTAACGGTTTTAGAGGCATCTACGCTAATTCTTATCCAACCGTAAAATAAATCAGTTCCTCCAAAACTTATCCTGCAAGCTATATAGGTATCTTGGTCGGCGGTAATTGTCGGATTTCCGCCAGACCCCCAGCCATTGACGGCACAATCACCTGCCCCAGCCCAATTACCTGACTCACCAATTGCAAAATTAAGTTCAACACAAGAGGGCACATCCCAATTTGCCCCTCCTGCGATTGTGCCTATTGCATGAATGTTATTGGTTGCCCCGCCGCCTGAATATTCTATATAATCTCCCGTGTACGATGCTCCGTTACTTATAGTAAACTCATTAGTCCCGTCTTGATTAAAATCTATTCCTGCCGGAACTCCATCAGTAATATCGGTATAAACAATTTGGGCATTTGATGCCAAAACAAGTAATAACAATGCTTTGATTAAAAACAGTCCTTTTTTCATATCTAAAAATCTTAAAGCTTTATTATCTTGAAATAATAATATGCTTGGTTATTATTGAATTTTCGTTTGCAACTTTTATTATATAACCGCCTGCATCTAAAATCGACAGATTAATTGTTTCGTTTTTTTGTATTGCAAGGCTCTTATATACGATTTGCCCTATAATATTGTAAATTGTTATTTGGCTTCCTTGTGCGTTACCAATTTTAAATATTCCTCTTGAAGGATTAGGGTAAACACAAATACTTTTATTATCGGCATTTTCTGCAATAGTAACTGTATTTATTAGTTTAACTTTATTTGCATTCACTATTTTTCCGGTTGTATTATCAATAAGCAACGCCACACAACTTGTATTATTTGCATTATGTATTGAAGGGATACTCCCCGTAAAGGTATAAATATATGGAGTACCGTGGTTTACAGAAGCCGGTATGCTGCTTTCGACACCATGCCAACCTCCTATTAATTGGCGGGCAACATGTTGGTAGTGCATACGTGTGGCAGGAACATATGTACTCTCTTCAATAACAAGCGTCCCCTCTGTATTATAATTAAACCCATCCCAATCAACCATAGTTGTTGAACCCCCTTGAAAATAATCATGTTGGTTCCATCCGGCAGTTATACCTGCAACATCATCTTCAAGTACCACCAACGAAACCCTATAATTTGAAGATGCAATATCAGTTGCAAAATTGGTAGTGGTTTCAATTGTAAAACTACGATCATCGCTATTCCATGTTTGGTTTGAGATTTTAATATTTGCCAAAGGTATTTCTGCTGAGCAATCAACAAAAACCTGTTCTAATTCGGGTATTGTCATGTTTATAATTTTATCTGAATTTCTATCGACAACTCCCGTAGGAACATTTTGCAGTAGTGTTCCAATACCAACGGCATAATTGGACACTACCATAGGATCGCCCGGGTAATTTGAATGACACTCACCATTTACATGAACAGCTATACCAATCCAAAGGCTGTCCGGATGATTGTGAGACATACTATTTAAACCAACAATGCCCCTCGGGCAAAACTTACACCATGTGCCTCCGGCTTCTTCACAAACTACTGTTTTGGCAAATATTTCATTTAACACCCATAAATTTAATGATTTGCTATTATTTGTATTATTGATATCGTTATTGCCATCAGGGTTTGAAACAATAATTTCAATACTATGCCTACCTAAAGTTGTTGCCTCCCATGGAATATTACATGTAAAATCATAAGTTTGGTTGTTGGAAATACTTTGCGCAGCTACAACTGTATAAACGGTGGTAGCACTCCCTGCATCAATTTTATACACTACATCAAATGTATCAACAGCATTTGAGCCCATATTCCTAATTCTGCCTTTTACAGAAATGTTCCCTTCCAATAAAATTGTATCCATGCTAATGGAGTCCATGGCTATATCATATGTGCCTTGGGTATCTCCTCCTGAATTTCCTGCAAGTATTAAGGTGTTAGCAGTATTCTCATATGCATAGTCTTTATAAATAAAATTTGTTCCGTTCCACATTGCACGCATCCATCCATAATATGTTTCTCCCGAAACGGTAAACTGAAATCCGATATATGCATCAACATTTAACGGAAAACTTGTCCCGTTTCCCCAATTATCCATTGATGCATATACTGTAGCTGCAAAGTTTCCGTTAGAATTAATTACTGTATTTAAGCTAAGTGGTTTTGGTATTATACTGTCGGGGTTGGTTGTCCCCATTGTCCAAATTTTACAACCGTTTAATCCTAAATACTTACCATTAATGATACTAATCTCAACAACCCTGTCGTTATTAAAATCAATATACCCACCTGAAGCATAAGTTGTATCCGGAGTAATGTCGGTATAAACAATGCTTGCCTTCAAAATAGTACTTGTAAACACTATCAGCCCTAATATTAGTAGATTTTTTCTCATATGATTTAATTATATTATTTTATATAAGATACGTTTTTATTAAATGGTTGCATTTATATAATGTTTAAATTCTTTATCACATACGCAATTTTAGAATATCCTCCACATCTTTTAACGAAATATCCTTTTGCAGCCCTATACTTTTTAGCCCACGGTTTTTAAACC
>CAYQPP010000045.1:0-1426 GCA_964419235.1 uncultured Bacteroidales bacterium | reverse complement strand
TTTAACGAAATATCCTTTTGCAGCCCTATACTTTTTAGCCCACGGTTTTTAAACCGCGAAACTATAAACTCAATAGTGTCGTTGCCTATGTTATAATCCGAAAGCCTTGTTTTTACGCCCAATTGGTTAAAAAAAGTTTCAACCCTGCTAATTGTTTTATCAATCTTCTCATCGTCTGTTCCTTCGGTAATATTCCAAACCCTTTCGGCAAACTGCAACAGCTTTTCTTTTCGCACATCCCTTTTTTGCTGCATTAATCCCGGTAGCACAATGGTAAGCGATACCGCATGGTCGAGCCCATGCAATGCAGTAAGCTCGTGGCCAATGGCATGGGTTGCCCAGCACGATTTTACCCCTACCGCCAAAATACCGTTTAAGGCCAATGTTGATGCCCACATAATGTTTGCGCGGTTGTTGTAATCGGGAGTTTCTAATTCAACAGCTTTTTTACCCTCTTCAATTAACGATATTAAAACGCCTTCGGCAAACCTGTCTTGAACAGGCGAATCAACCTGATAAGTCAAATATTGCTCAAGCACGTGAATAAACGAGTCGATAATACCGTTAACCACTTGGCGCATTGGCAGCGAATAGCTATACTCGGGGTCTAATATCGAGAATAGCGGTAATGATTTTACTGATTTAAAAGGCAACTTTTCGCGTGTTTTCCTGTTTGTTATTACCGAATTCATGTTCATCTCGCTGCCGGTAGCCGGTAAGGTTAACACAACCCCAATTGGCAACGACTCTTTAACCTCGGCGCCTTTTGCCACAATATCCCAAGGGTTGTCATAAACATTTTTGGCAGCAGCCGCAATAAATTTTGTTGCATCAATAACCGAACCACCGCCCACGGCAAGTAAAAAGTCGATGCTTTTTTCATTTATTATATCGAGTGCCTTTATGCATGTTTCATACGACGGATTAACCTCGATGCCGCCAAATTCATAAAACTCATAACCTTTTAAGTTTTCAATTACTTGGTTATAAACACCATTTTTTTTAATACTGCCTCCGCCGTATGTAATTAGTATTTTTGAGTTTACAGGAATATTGTCTGATAGTTCAATAATTTTACCCTTTCCAAAAAGTATTTTTACCGGATTGTAAAAACTGAAATTTTCCATAGCTATATTGAGTTAAACATTAAAAAAAAGTAATTGTAAAGTTAGTATTTCTATTCTATTTAAACTATACACTAAGGCTTAGTAAATAAATAACTATGTTTTAGTCAAATATCGTGATGCATTAACAATTGTACATTAGATTAGCACCCAAATTTATTTGGGTGTATAAAATAATTACAAAACACCAAGCTAAAGCATGGTGTTATTCTCATAATATCACGATATTTAACTAAAGCATATAAATAACTAAATGGTTTTCCGTTGCAAAAAAGAGGAATAATATTACTTTTGTGCCATAA
>CAYQPP010000044.1:0-16210 GCA_964419235.1 uncultured Bacteroidales bacterium | reverse complement strand
AAGCAATAGGATAGGATAACCCCTATCAGCTAACAAAAAAATTAAAATATTACAAAAATTAAACTAATCAGTATCGAATATTATCATTCACAAAAGCATAACTTATGAACATCTCTAATTTACGCATAGGCATTGTCCACTCGTTAATAGGAAAAAACGATGGGGTATCAATAGTAATTGACCAAACCGTTCATGCCATGGTTAACCACATGGGTATAGGGCTCGGCAATATATTTTTTCTTGCAGCCCACTCATCGCCAAGGTTTAATGCCGAAATAAATGAGGTTTTTTGGCATAAAAACGAGCTGCACACCGAAATAATTGCAACATTTAACCAAAAGCCTGCCCCCGACCTCAACGAGCGGATTCATGAAGAAGCCACATACGCAAAAGGCATAATAGCCGACTGGGTATCCGAAAACGGCATCGATCTTATAATTGCACACAACACATCGCACTCATACAATTTTATTACCGCTGTAGCATTAGGCTACTATTTTGAGGATTTAAGCAAACAAAATTTTATATGGCCCAAACTTATGGTGTGGTGGCACGATTCGTATTTTGAGCGCAATATATTCTCAAATCCAAACAGTGTTGTAAAAAAGTACCTAAAATATCTGCCCGGCACCTATATCGACGGTGTGGCATTTATTAACCATCAGCAAATTGAATTAGGCAAAAAAGTATTCGCAAAATATAACCCAAATATTACCGAGTCATTTTTTAAATCGAGAGCCGTAGTAGTACCTAATACAAGTGCAGCCGAATGTATTTGCGACACGCCAAACGAAAAAGGGTTTGTTGCCCCCGATGTTGAAAGATACAATAAATCGTTTTGGAAAGACAGCGGGTTGCTAAAACTATTAGATGAGCGCGGCTTTACACTTGATGATGCCGCAATACTTATTCAGCACACCCGAATTGTGCCACGCAAAAAAATTGAAACAGCCCTTGAACTGGCATTTAAGCTTGATGATAAATTCAACAGCGAGGGGAGAAAAGGCTGCGTAGTTTTATTGGTTACAGGCCATTCGGGCGACGAGCAGCACTATTACAAAGGGTGGCTAAATGAATATTACAATAATTTGTTAAACGAAAACCCCTCGGCAAATGTTATTTTCCTTATGGGAGAAGCTATTATCCTGTCGCACCGCGATATTATTGTCGATAAAAAATACTACAAATTTGCCGAGCTACCCGGCATTGTTGCCACGCAAGGCGGAATTGGTACCTACTTTAGTGAGGTTGAAGGGTTTGGCAATAACCTGCTTGAGCTGATATCGTTTGGCGTTCCGGCGGTTATTAATAAATACGAGGTTTTTAAAGCCGAAATTGAGCCAATAGGCTTTGACCTGCCCGCTGTTGAAAATTGTGTGCTAACCCCACAATTGGTTGACGATGCATACCGCCTGTTGACCGATTTTGCGTACCGTAACAAAGTTGTAAGGCACAACCTCAAAATTTTAAAAGAGAACTTGGGACACCAAATAATTGCCGAAAAACTTGAACCCCTATTTCAAGAAATTTTTACCAAAAAGCATCCTGAATAAATATAGTAAGCTGCTATGTGTAAGTACGCACAAAAAAACATTTTCTTCTGTAACACCGCCCTCCGGGCGGTTTTTACTTACCACCCAAAGGGTAATGTTACATTAATCCAATATTACAACAAACACTTCAAGATGAAAAAACGCACAAAAGTTGAAAAAAACTACCAACGTCAAGGTCTAAGAAAACCACCGACACCAAAGGTCAGTAGAGACCTCAAAGCATCTGCAAAACCTTTGAGCATCGACACAAAATAAAGTATGGCAAAATAATTACACCAAACCCTTCCTCTTACAATATTTTTTTTTGTACGTTTGCGCGCTCAAAATAATCAGGCAGTCAAAAAATTATAAAAAAACATGATAACAGTTTCAAATCTCTCTATCCAATTCGATAAAAAACCATTGTTTGCTAACGTAAATGTAAAGTTTACATCGGGTAATTGCTATGGTGTTATTGGTGCAAACGGCGCCGGCAAATCAA
The DNA here is from genome assembly GCA_964419235.1 of uncultured Bacteroidales bacterium. Taxonomy (GTDB): domain Bacteria; phylum Bacteroidota; class Bacteroidia; order Bacteroidales; family SZUA-534; genus GH45. The sequence goes on along the minus strand of CAYQPP010000044.1, from coordinate 14,176 downwards.
CATTTTTAAAAATGTTATCGGGCAATTTAGATTCAACAACCGGAACAATACATTTGGGAACAGGCGAGCGCATGGCGGTACTAAGCCAAAACCACTTTGAATTTGACAAATTTACAATACTTGAAACGGTTATTATGGGGCATAAAGAGCTTTATAATATTCGTAATGAAAAGGATACGTTGTATTTAAAACCCGATTTTGATGAAAAAGACGGAATAAAAGCTGCTGAGCTTGAAGAAAAATTTGCCGAAATGAACGGTTGGAATGCCGAAAATGACGCAGCACAACTACTTAGCGGATTGGGTATAAAAGAAGAGTTACATCAAAACTTGATGAGTAGTATCAGCGGAAAAGAAAAAGTAAAAGTGTTACTGGCACAAGCTTTATTTGGTAATCCTGATAATTTATTGCTCGATGAACCGACCAACGACCTCGACCTTGAAACCGTGCTTTGGCTTGAGAATTACCTGTCTAATTTTGAAAATACCGTAATTGTGGTGTCGCACGACCGCCACTTTTTAGATAACGTTTGTACCGATATTTTGGATATTGACCATGGCAAAATTGAGATTTATGCAGGAAATTACTCATTTTGGTACGAATCAAGCCAATTGGCTGCCCGCCAAATTGCCCAACAAAACAAAAAAGCCGAAGATAAAAAGAAAGAACTCTTAGAATTTATAAGGCGGTTTAGCGCCAATGTTGCAAAAGCCAAACAGACCACAAGTCGCAAAAAAATGCTCGAAAAGCTTAATATCGAAGACATTCAGCCATCGACACGCCGTTATCCGGGAATTATATTTCAGCAAGAGCGCCCGGCAGGCAATGTTGTGCTCGAAGTCGAAAACCTATCGTACTCAATTAATGGCGAGTGCCTGTTTAAAAACCTGACATTTAACGTTGAAAAAGGCGACAAAATTATATTACACTCGCGCGATAACCGTGCAATGACCGCCCTTTTTGAAATATTTACAGAGAGAATACAACCCGACAGCGGAACCTTTCGCTGGGGACAAACCATTACACAGGCCTACCTGCCTATGGACAACAGCGAGTATTTCAAAAAAGAGGTAACCCTTATGGACTGGATAGCCCCTTACTCTGAAGACAGCCTTGAGCCCACATTACGGGGGCACTTGGGAAAAATGCTATTCTCGGGCGACGAGGTGTATAAAAAATGTACGGTATTGTCGGGCGGCGAAAAAGTACGCTGCATGATTGCAAAAATGATGCTTACCAAAGCCAATACCCTATTGCTTGACCACCCCACAAACCATTTGGATATGGAGAGTATTCAGGCTTTTAACAACAACCTGAAAACTTTTACAGGTCAAATATTGATGGCAAGCCACGACCACCGTTTTATAAACACCGTAACAAACCGCATTATTGAATTTGGCCCCAACGGGCAAATTGACAAGCTTATGAGGTTTGAGGATTTCCTTACCGATGATTCGCTAAAAGACAAAAGGGAGGGTATTTACTAAGCCTAAACTCAATACTTTTGCTCATCGGCTTTATAAGCTCCACGTTTGTGCAATATCCATTGGCTTGTATCTAAAGGGTTTACGCCTTTATATTTACGCACAACACCTTGTGAGTCGGTACATTTTTGGTAACCTCCGAAACTAAGTTTTATTTTGCCTTTGCCGCCCGTAAGCGAGTTTAACCTAATGCTATAATCCATTGATGTTGCTACGGGGGTTAGTCCTTTTAGAACAAACCTGCCATTATTAAACTCGGGATTTGCAAAGGTGGCGCGCATTTTATTCAAATCGCTTGTTATGGGGCCTAACAACTGCTCCGATGCCTTAATCTCGAAACTATACATAGGCTCCAATAATTCGGTGCCGGTATTTTTCAGCCCATCCATAATACCCATTGGCGTTGCCAGAATAAAATCGCCGGGGTTTGAGTGTACCTCATGATCTTCGCCTCCCGTAAGGGTGATTTTTAAATCGGTTACCTCCCACCCTTTTATGCCTTGCCGCAATGCTTTGTAGATAGTATTTTCAACCTCGTTTTGATATTTGCGTGCAATTTTATCGACACTTACGTTTGATGTATATACTACCCCCGAGCCTAATTCGCCCGGCTCAATAACAAATTTTACTATTGCCCAACATGGTTTTGGCATTGTATATTTTGCAAAGCCCTCGGCCTTTGTTTTTGGTATCTCTTTATAAATTACGGTAGGCTCTAAAAATTTACATTCTATACCAAAGCGCTGTAATATAATACTTTGCAGAATCTCAACCTGAATTGCACCCATAAGCTTTAAGTGTAGTTCCTCCTCCTCTTTATACCATAAAAATCCTAAAGTCGGGTCTTCGGCATTCAATAAATTCAGTGCATCGGCCAATGCCGCATATTGCCCGCTTTTTACCGCCTTTACCTGAACGGTTAAAACAGGTTGCTGAATTGTTGTGGGTTTGGGAACATACTCGGTATTTCCTAAAATATCGCCGGCCATTACATTGGCAAGTCCGCTTACAACACCCACGTCGCCAGCCAACAGTTCAGTAATATCCTGTAATTTTTGTGTAAACACCTTTTTTAGCTGTGCTACTTTCACATTATTACCTTGAGTGGCGTTTAAAACCGAATTGCGCGGCTTAACCATTCCCGAAAAAACCCTGATATGGGCAAGCCTGCCCAATTTTATATCGTGTTCGACTTTATAAACCAACGCCGAAAAATCATTTTCGGCATTATTTGCATTACTTATAAAATATTGGGTTACGGTATTTAACAAAGCCTCAATTCCAATATTCTCTTTTGCCACGGTTATAAGCACCGGAGCCAAAACCAATTTTAAAAAGTATCTATTTGCCAATTGCAGCATGGTGGTATTATCTGGTATTATCCCGTCAAGGTACTGCTCAAGCAATGTTTCGTCTAATTCTGCAACGCCCTCGATTGCCCTGTTTTTTATTCCCGATGCGTCGCAAAGCAGCTCATTACCCTCCCATAAAGGCGTAAAATTTGCATTGCCTGCGCCTTCATTTTGTGGCGAGTGCAATGGGAATGGCTTAATGCCAAGCTCATTCTCTATTTCGTCTAAAACATTAGAAAAGTCGGCACCTTGGCGGTCGAGCTTATTCACAACCACAATTGTCGGTATTTTCATACTTTGCAAAGCCTCCCACAATAAAAAAGTATGAGCCTGCACGCCCTCAACAGCCGAAACCACAAGAATAGCCCCATCTAAAATACTCAGGCACCGTTCAACCTCGGCCGAAAAATCGGCATGGCCGGGCGTGTCAATCAGGTTTACCTGCACGCCGTTCCAGTTAAAGGTTGTTGCCGCCGAGCGCACAGATATACCGCGCCTTTTCTCGATATCTAAGCTGTCGGTTATTGTTGTTCCGTTATCAACGCTGCCTTTAGCTCGGGTAGCCCCCGAAAGGTAAAGCATATTTTCGGTTATGGTTGTTTTTCCGGCATCGACATGCGCCAGTACCCCGATGTTTATTATTTTTTTTGACATTGCTTTTTACTAATTCTATTTTTTAAATGCGGATAACTACTCAAGCCTGCCCTATCAAAAATCGCCAAGAGCATTAATAAGCGCATCTTTTTTACGTGTTGCTATCGGAACATGCTGTTTTTCACTCATTATAAGCACTCCACCATCGGCCTTATCTAACCGCACCACATGGTTAAGATTTACCAAATGCGACTGGTGAGTCCTGAAAAAATTATACTCCGATAGTATATCGTCGTACTCCTTAAGCGTATGCGACACCAACACGGGCTTTTGATTGGTTAAATAAAACTTTGTATAGTTGCCGCTTGATTCGCAACGTATAATATCGGCAATATTTATTAAAAATATACTCTCGGTGGTTTTTAATACTATTTTTTTAGAATCCTTTTTTATGCTTTTTAAATTGTCTAACAAAACAGACAGGTCATCCTTATCGTTTTCACGATAAGATTTTACCCTATCAACAGCGGTAATAAGCTCATCGGGGTCTAAAGGCTTCAACAAATAGTCAATAGCACTAAACTTAAACGCCTTTACCGCATATTCATCAAAAGCAGTAAGAAATATAAGCGAAAAATCTTTATTGTCAATCCTGTTTAAAAGGTCGAAACCCGTACCGTCGGGCATTTTAATATCAAGAAAAACCAATTCGGGCTTTTTTGATTTTATAAGCTGAATTCCCGAAAGCACATCGTGCGCCTCGCCAATAACCTCAAGCTCGGGGCAATACAGAGCCAGCATATCTGTTATCGTCTCTCTTGCTTTGCTTTCGTCGTCAATAATAACTGTTTTTAATTTTGGTTCTGTCATAATTTATAATCTTTATATGGTACATTAATCAACACCTCGGTACCATTTAGTTTTTTATCGAGTTTGCTCAAATCAGTAATATGCAAAGTGTAAATGCTCGATTTACCGCTAAATATAGTTAAACGTTCTTGTGTAATGGTAGTTGCAAGCGAATCGTGTTTTTTTGAGTCAGACTCCTTTAAGGCTTTGTCAATACCTTTTCCATTATCTTTTATCGAAATCAAAAGACTATCGCCGATAAAGCTGTAATCAATTTCAATTAACCCTTTATAGCCAATGCCTTTAAAGCCATGTTCAATTGCATTCTCTATAAAAGGCTGTGCCATCATTGGTGGAATCTGAACCTGCTCGGGGTCAATTTCATCAATAATATTGATTTTAAATTCAAACGAATCACTAAATCTCAACTGCTGAAGCTCCATATAAAAAACAAGCGTTTCAAGCTCATTGCTCAGCGGTATATACTCGTGCCTTGTATTTTGCAAAAACAGCCGCATCAACTTGGCAAATTTTGATAAGTACCTGCCCGCCTCCCTTGGATTGTTTTTTAAAATAAAACTCTGTATGGCAATTAGGGCATTAAACACAAAATGCGGGTTCATTTGCGAGCGCAACATCTTTTGTTCAAGCTGCATATGCTTTTCGCGAAGTTTATAGCTTTTTATCCTTTGGGTATATAAAAAAACCATTATTGCAAGCACAACAATAACTTCTAATAAATAAAACCATATCGTTTTCCAAAATGGCGGGGTAATAAGTATCTTTATTCCCTCAGGCTTAAACCCTTGTGCCAAATTTTGTTTTGTTGTAACCAAAAACCGATAATTACCGGGCAATATGTTTGTGTATGAGGCAAAGTTTACATTATCGGGACTAACCCAGTTTTTATCAATACCCTCAAGCATATATAAATACTGCGCTTTGCTATTTATAAAATTAAAATCGGAGAATTCAAATGTAAAGAAGTTCTCATCGTATCTTAAAACAACATTTTTGTTTGTGGTAAAATCTGTCCTTACCTGTTTATCAAATATTTTAAAGCCCGTAATCTCAATTTTGTGCGAGCTTTTTACCGAATCAATCTTATTGGGGCAAAATGTACAAAATCCCTTGTCGGAAGCTATTAATATTTCACCCATGCCAAGTTTTTTTAATGCCCTGTTAAACTCATGTGGCTGCAACCCCCAATCTTCGGCAAACACATCAATTTTACGGTTTTTTAAATTTATGCGCATCAGCCCTTTATCTGTCGATACCCAAACCATGCCGTTTTTATCTTGTGTAATACCAAGTATATTGTTTGAAACCAATCCGTTGTTTGTGGTAATATGCCTGAATTGCTCTTTTTTCTTATCATAAATATTTATTCCCTTGCCCCCAAATAGCAGAGTTCCGTCGGCACACTCAAAAACACATGAGGCATGGTCTCCCCAAAAGCTACCAGCCTTATCGGGCTCACTCAAAAAATGCGTTATTTCATAATTAACGGTATCAAATCGGTTTAACCCGTTATTTGTTGTGCCAACCCAAATATAACCGCTGTTGTCTTTATAAATAAACTGCGTTAAGCGCGAAGTCAACTGGTGTTTGCTTTTTTTGTAATGTGTTATTATTGAATTGGCCAAAACAAAATAGTGCACAAGCCCTATTTCGGTAGCCAACCAAAGTGTTTCCCTTTTTCCTGCCTTTACTTGATAAATAGGAATATCGGCTAATTGGTCAACCACATTAAAAGAGCTGTCTGAGTTATTAAACCTTACCAATCCTTTTTCGGTGCCTAACCAGCAACTTTTGCCATTTTTATTGGGCAATATGCTGTAAATATTTTCAGAAATCAGGCCAAGCCCAAAGCTGTTCTCTATATTATAGTGTGCAACAACCTTGTATTTGCTATTTAAAACAACCATACCCGATTCGGTGGCTATCCAATAATTTTGGCCGTTGCCTTTTTTTATATCGTTTATTGGCTTGTTTAAGCAGTTTTGATTTTTTAACCCATTATTGCACAAAAATACTCCCGCCTTTATATTATATATAAACAACCCGCTGCTTGTGCCAAAAAATGTTTTATTGCCATCAACAAATATCCTGTTTATTGATGCATTATTTAACGCTGCCTCATTTTTTATCGAAAACAACACCTTGATACTTTCATCATTAATATCAATTTTTAACAAATGCTTGTCGGTAGCAATAAAAACATAGTGCTGTTGTGCATAAACAGCCTTTATATTATTAAGCAGCGGATTGTTTATTTCCCTAAAACTTTCGTTTTTATGAATTATCAACCCTTTGTCGGTTGCAAATAAAACTTCGCCGTCAATTAGTTTTGCCGTGCATACAATTTTCCCGAACCGTTTAAAGCCTGTTATATTAATTCTGTTGTTTTCTCTCCATTCGGGAAATATCCCATCTTTCTCAACATTTACAAAGGCCTCATACTCATCTTGTTTAATATTATACCTATGTATATAATTAATATAGTTATAACACCAAATGCTGTTATTGTCAACCTCAATTAATTTTAATGTTTTATTTACAGGATTTTCTGCAATGTTAAGGATATATGGTTCAAACTTATTCTGTTTTCTATCAAAAATCTGAATTCCGTAAGCTCCCCAAAAACCAACCCAAAGCCTTTTTTTGTTATCTTCAAAAAAACCATTGTACCAGTCTTGCTTTAAGCTATGATAATTTAGTGCATAATGCGAAAACTGCTGCTTACTTTTGTTAAACCTATAAAAGCCGCGCCCCGACCAAAGCCCAATCCAAATATCATTATACGAATCCTCGTAAAGGCATGAAACTTTTTTATTACCAAACTCTTTTTTATAATCGTAAAAACTATCTGTCCCCCTATCCCAAAGGTTTATACCCCCTCCCATAGTCCCAATCCAAATATCATTATCGGAGTCTTGCAAAAAACTACTTACCTTATCAAAACTCAAAGCCCCTTTAGTTTCGGCAATATGGTGGTAATGCCTAAAAGCATTTTCGCGCACATGCAAAACCGATATCCCCTTGCTTGTGCCAACCCAAAGGTTATTATTTGCATCGAGAAAAACACAACTTAAATTATTGCTACCGATACTGCTGCCGTTGTTTTGGTTGTACCTAAAAGTTGTAAACTTTTTTGTTTTTATATTAAATTTAAACAACCCGTTTCCCGATGCAAGCCAAAGTTGATTGTCGCCCGACTCTATTATATTATATGTTGATGTTGCAAGCCATTTTTTAAACTCATCCCTTTCGGGGAAATATTGGTAAAAACCATCGGTGGCACTCATCCAAAACCTTTTATGAGAGTCTTGAAATATGCAGGCAATATCGTTGTCCCTCTTTTTTAACGGATTTTTACTATCAGCTTTCAACAGTTTAAAATACTGTGTTGCCGTATCAAAAACATAAGGCCCAAAACCTCGTCCGCCAAGCCAAATATTCCCATTTATATCCTCAAAAATTGAGTGGTAATCGTAAAAATCCGTTTGATTTTTTTCGTGCTTATAATGCTTTATAGTGCCTTTACTGGTATTAATTTTGTTTAAAACCCCATCGTTTGTTTCAACCCATAGCACCCCGTTTTTTTTTGAGTTATAAACCTTACGCACATAGGCATGGCTTAACCCTTTTTTATTAAATGAATGTAACGGGTAACGATAAAACGACTCGTCCTCGGAAATATACCTGTTTAAACCATTTTTTGTACCAATCCACAACAAGCCGTTATTATCAATAGTAAGCGAGGTAATATAATTATCGGAAATTGAGGTTGAATCGTCGGCATTATGCTTAAAAACCCTGAATTTATAACCGTCAAACCTATTTAGCCCGTCGGTAGTGGCAACCCACATATAGCCATATTTATCCTGAATTATATCGAGCACCCTGTTACTGCTTAAGCCTTGAAGTATTGTTATATTTTTAAATCGTGTATAATTATCGGGCGTAAACAATGGTGTTTGTGCATAAACACCAACCAACCAAATGTTTAACAAAAAAATAAAATATATAAGCAATGCCCTTTTCATAAAAACAATGGTTACAAAAAAATATTATTAACAGGCATAAAACTACAATTAATTTATTGCAATAAAAACGATGGTAATTTTTTAACCATATCAAATGAACAACATCGCAGCAAGCATACAGGTATCAATTTTATATAAAATATTGTGTTTCGCGGTAAGTTGCAAAGTATAAAACCCACAAATGTGAGTTTCAATAAAAAACAAATAATAAAAAAACAGTATCAAATAATAGTTAAGTTGCTGCAAACTTTAATTCATTACCTAACAAAACCTTTTTTTGTGCTTAATTTGAATTATGGAAAAAGATAAAAAATCCATTGTTACATATTCAGGCAAATTATTATCATTCAATAATATTATCCGCATTGAAGAAACCAACAACGATACATTAATATTCCTTGAAAACGGCACCAGCTCAAAATCGGTTTTATCTATTGATGTACTTGAATGGAAGCTGCCTAAAGATATCTTTATTCGGGTACACCCAAAACACCTTATAAACATAAATTTCAGCAAAAAACTTTTTACCGTACACACACAATGGATTGAACTTGAAAATGGCGAAAAAATACCAATAACAAAAGAGCTTACCCAAAACAAAAACCTTTTTCAAAAAAGCAAAAACGCTTTTGAATGGTTAAAAAACAAAATTATACGTTAAACATCAATAAATTAACAATTTATTATTATTTAGTTAGCTTAAAATTTATTACATTTAACTCCTTAATTTGATTTGAAGAGTGTTTTTTTTTAACTAACTACTATGAAAAACCTATTTTTAATTGGTGCAATATGTATTGCAAGCCTGCTTAATGCCCAAAGCAGTGGAGTATATGTTGCCGATATCCATTTATTGAATAAGGCCGACAGGTGGTGCTGGGCCATTGGACAAGACAGTGACAAAAACATGCTGTTTGGGGTTGAACGTGGAGTTGTTGTTTATGACGGCACAAACCAAACCTTAATAAAAACCCCTTTTACACCATATGCCTTGTTATATGACAAAAACAATAATAAGGTTTGGGTTTCGGGAAGCGAAAACTTTGGCGTGCTCGAACATTCATATTATGCAAAATACAACTACAATCAATTAAATAAAAGACACGATAACGAATTTAAAAAAATCCACCTGCTAAACGATACCGTTTACTTTATTTCCGATTCGTTAATAGTTAGGTACAATGCCAAAACCCTTGATAAAATTGATGAATACCCCACAAAAGGCTTAATAATTGATGAGGTAATCGAATACAGGGGGAAACTCTATTTTGTTATAGAATACTTTTTGCATATTATCGACAACAACAAGCTTGTTGAACTTACAAATACCGATTTTCCGGTTGATGAATTCACTTATGGTGTTACCATTAATTCAAATACAATAATCCTTGGCACAAGCGACAATACAACCTATTCATTTAATGGCAAATCATTTTACTCCTTTACGCTTAAATCGCCATTTTTTGAAAACAACATGGTAACAAACGGATATTACTACACCGATTCAACCCTAATAGCATCAAGCTTAGCAGGGGGAATTGCCATTATTGATTACAAAAAAAAGAAGGTAATAAAGCAGGTAAGCTACTTTAATGGCCTGCCCGACGATGAAATAAGAACTGTATTTGTTGATGCCGATAAAGGGATATGGTTAAGCCATGAGTTTGGTATAAGCCGTGTCGATTTTAATCTTGGAATAGAAAACTACAGCTATTACCCCGGCCTAAAAGGAAACCCCATAGCCATAAACTATTTTAACCAAAATTTATATGTTGCAACCAGTAATGGGCTGTTTGTTTTAGATGAGGTTAAAGATTATAACGAATTTAAGGTTAAAGTAAGGGTACCTGTTAACGTGGCGGTTAAAGTCCCGACTGAAAATAATAAAGAGGCTGATAGCAATAAGAAAAAAGGGTTCTTTTCTTTCAAATCAAAAAAAGCCGATGGCAACAACAATAATAAAAAGAAAAACAAAACCCAAACTAAGAGAAAAATTGTTCATAAAACAAGGACAATAAAAAAACGAAGCCTAAAATCAATAAGCCACTACTTTAAACAAGTTGAAGGAATGAGCGGAAAATTTACCCAACTTGTACCCTACAACAATTTTTTATTAGTTGCCGGAAACAACGGGCTATATGCCGTAAACGGAAAAGAGTCGGAAAATATCCTTAAAAACAGATATATTGTTGATATTTATGTTTCAGACTGTTGTACCGAAGCCTATTGCTGCACAAACAACGGCATTTATAAAATATTCAGAGAAAACAATAAATGGAAAATAAACCATTTTGCGCAAACCACAAATGCCCTTATCAATTCAATTGCTTACGACAAAAATAAAAAATGGGTTGTATCATATGAGAATATGCTGTTTCGCGGAAAATTCAATAACAAAAAAATAGATATTTTACAAGAGATTGAATTGCCTGAAAAACCGGGGCAAACATTTATTGTTAAAAATATAAATGATTCAATAATGGTTTTTACAAGTAACAAATTGTATCATTTTACCGATGATGGCAAATTAAATGTAATAAAAGAATTTGCCGACGACAACTACATTATACACAATCAAAATATTTTTACTTGGCTTTATAATAATGCCCAATGGTCATTATGCTGCAAAACCGAATTTAACAAAAACGCCCAGTTCTTAAACAGACTCAGCCTTTTTAAAGACATAAGATACATTGATTTGGATTACGACAATAACCTTTGGATAATTGACGACCAAAACCACCTTTTTAAAATAAATAAGCAAACACAATCAAACCAAATCAATTTCAAAATAACATTAATGGATTTGCAATCGAATTTACAAAGTATAATTATCGACAATAACATTAGTTTAAAATCGAGGCAAAACAACATTACAACAAAATTTAGCGCCCCCTTTTACATACTACAAAATGGCGTAACATACAGCTACCTAATTCAAGGACTCAACCCGTCATGGTCCGAATGGACTCCCATGTCGGAGATAAACCTGGGGTATATACCTCCGGGCGATTACACACTATTTATCAAAGCAAAAAATACACTTGGCCAAATTGCCGAAGGAAAAAGCATTCAAATCAGTGTGCCTAAACCATTTACACAAACACCACTATTTTACATTCTTTTGGTTATTGTGTTTACACTAATTGCTTTTGTAATATTTAAAATACGTTTACAGAAACTAAAAAAAGACAAACAGATACTTGAACAAAAAGTAAAAGAACGCACAGCTACCATTGAAGACCAAAAATCGAAACTCGAAAAACAGCACGACGAAATAACACAAAGCATTCGCTATGCAAAAAGAATACAAACGGCCATGCTGCCCCACAACGAAATTATTGATGCCATGCTGCCCCACCACTTTATTTTGTTTAACCCGCGCGATATTGTAAGTGGCGACTTTTACTTTTTTAAGCCTTTGGGCGATAAAATAGTGTTTGTGGCAGCCGATTGTACAGGGCATGGCGTTCCGGGCGGGTTTATGAGTATGTTGGGGATATCGTTTTTAAGCGAAATAACAAGCCAACTTCCGGCGCCAACCGCAGGAGAGATCATTGACCACCTACGCGAAAAAATCAAACTTACATTAGGGCAAACCGACATAGAATCGACACAAAAAGATGGGATGGATTTGGCAATTTGTGTGATTGACACAAACAAAAAACAGGTGCAATACGCAGGGGCATTCAACTCACTATTCCTTATCAGAAACGGAGAGTTGGAAATAATAAAAGCCGACCGCCAGCCCGTTTCGGTTTATTTTAAAGAAGCAAGCTTTACAAACCATATTATTGACGTACAACCCAACGACAAATTTTATATGTTCTCCGATGGGTTTGCTGACCAAATTGGCGGGCCAAGAAACCGGAAATTTATGACGAAAAACTTTAAAACCCTTTTACTTGAAAATTACAAACTGCCAATGAATGAACAAAAAGAGATATTACAAAAATCATTAAACGACTGGAGAGGCGACAGCATGCAGGTTGATGATATACTGGTTGTTGGGTTTCAATTGTAGATTAGCCTGTTAGATATTAGACGCAAGACTTTAGACTCAAGACTTTAGATATTAGACTCAAGACTTTAGACTTTAGACTTTAGATGTTAGACTATTAATCTTAATCTCAATCTCAGCCTTAATCTTAATCTTAACCTCAACCTCAACTGACATCAGTCATCAAATTTTAACACATCATTAAAAAAACATAATTAAAATGCGAATAGTTATAATATCCTTTCTGTTACTATTTATCTCTAACAATAGCTTTAGTCAAAAAAAATATGCCACCGAATCAAAAAAAGCCATTAAATATTACGAAGAGGCAATATTGGCATTTAACACAATGGATTACAAGCTGGTACAAAAAAAGCTGGGTGCCGCAATTAAAAAAGACTCCGAATTTATTGATGCATACCTGCTGCGTGCCGAACTTTTTAGGGTTAACCGCATGTACAACAAACAAATAACCGATTTGCAAAAAGTTATTGCGCTTAACCCAAGCTATTTTCCGTATGCACAATATAACCTCGGAATTGCCCAATGGGATATTGGCAATTACCAAAAATCAAAAGAAAACCTCGAAGGGTTTTTAAAACAAAAAAACATAAAGGAATCAAGCAAAAACAAAGCAATTGCTTTTATTGAAAAATGCGAATTTGCACAGTCGTTAATTGAAAACCCTGTCGATTTCAAGCCTATTTCGCTCGGCAAAAATATAAATACCCAAAACGACCAGTACTGGCCATCGTTATCAATTGACGGCGCAACATTAATATACTCGGTACTGCTACTCGATACCACAAGAAAAACAATTTATGGCGAATATGCCCACCAAGAGGATTTTTACATAAGCAACAAAGTTAACGGGCAATGGATAAAAGGCGTACCATTAGGCCGCCCCATTAACACACCCGGAAACGAAGGCGCACTTAAAATATCGGCCGACGGCAACATAATTGTTTATACGGCATGTAACCGTGTTGACGGATTAGGCAGGTGCGATATTTACTTTGCATATAAAACAAAAAACGGCTGGAGCAGGGCAATAAATGCACAAAAGCCCGTAAATACAAAATACTCCGAAAAACAGCCATGCCTTTCAGCCGACGGCAGCACGCTCTATTTCTCATCAAACAGGCCGGGCGGATTTGGCGGGATGGATATTTGGTATTCAGAAATTGACGAGCGGGGGTTGTGGACAGAGCCAAAAAACATGGGACCGGTAATAAATACCAAACTCGATGAAGAGTCGCCGTTTTTCCACCCCGACAACCAAACCTTTTATTTTAGCTCCGACGGACACCCCGGACTTGGAATGAAAGATATTTTTTATAGCCGCAAAACCGATTCGCTGGGTTGGGGCAAACCCGAAAATATTGGATACCCAATAAATACTTACCGCGATGAGATTGGCCTATTTATTGACAATAAAGGCACAACAGCATATTTTTCGTCAAACTTTAACGACAGCTCACGAAACATATACAAGTTTGATGTTCCTGAAAAAGCCCGCCCACTTCCCGTATCATATTTAACCGGAATTGTTACCGACATAAAAACGCACAAACCTCTTCAAGCAAAAATACAACTTTTAGATGTTGCAACCGGAATTGTAAATATGGATGTATTGTCAAACAAAAACACAGGCAATTTTACGGTATGCCTGCCAAGCGGAAATAAATACGCACTCAATGTATCGTGCAAAGGATACCTGTTTAAATCAATGCATATAAATTTAACTAAAGCCCACTCGTACGATAACCCTTTGCATGAAATTATTGAATTGCAAAAAGTGCAGATTGACAAATCTATTGTACTGCAAAATATTTTCTTCAAATCAAA
>CAYQPP010000043.1:0-16240 GCA_964419235.1 uncultured Bacteroidales bacterium | reverse complement strand
ATGCTAAAGTGTTTGTTTACAGTTGTATAAAGATTTGTTTTTTATGGTAATAAATAAAAAAAAATGCTTTAATAAAAATTTATGGAATTGCCTATATAGTTATAATTGATACAAAAGTATGAGATTAATACCCTGATTTATCAGGGGGAGAAATATCTTACATTTTTTCCATCCAATTAAAATTGGGTGTTAATCTCATATTTTCTATAATGTTATGCTTAATGTCATATTTATGTGGGTAATTCCAAAAATTTATATCTAATGAAACGAACATGAATTTTTTTATCCTTAAATCCGTAACTATTAAAGTTAAATGCTTGATAGTTGCGGCGTGAGTGCTTTTTGAAAGTTTTACGTTTTATTATTATAATTATCTTTAAATCAACAACTCACACCGCGACTTGCGTATTTAAGGTTTATTAAAAAACTCCATGTTTTAGCATGGAGTTTTTTTGTAATATTACTATATATGTTTAAATATATTTTGTAAACCTATAATTGTGGTCCGGCTGCTACAAGAGCTTTGCCTTCATCATTATCGGTATATTTTTTAAAATTATTAATAAACATACCTGCTAAATCTTTAGCCTTGTTTTCCCATTCGGTTGCATCGGCATATGTATCGCGCGGGTCTAAAATTTTCGGGTCAACATTTGGCAACGCGGTTGGTGTTTCAAGGTTAAAAATAGGTATGTGCTTTGTTTCGGCTTTTTCAATAGAGCCGTCTAAAATAGCATCAATAATACCTCTGGTATCTTTAATTGAAATGCGTTTGCCTGTGCCGTTCCAGCCTGTATTTACTAAATATGCGCTGGCGCCGTTTGCCTCCATTTTTTTAACTAACTCGGCACCGTATTTTGTTGGGTGGAGCGATAAAAAAGCTTCGCCAAAGCAAGCAGAGAATGTAGGCTGTGGAGTAGTAACCCCGCGCTCGGTACCTGCCAGTTTAGCTGTAAATCCCGATAGAAAGTGATATTGGGTTTGGTCGGGGGTTAGTTTTGAAACAGGAGGCATTACGCCAAATGCGTCGGCAGTCAAAAATATTACTTTTGTAGCATGGCCGGCCTTTGAAACAGGCTTAACAATATTGTCGATATGGTAAATTGGGTACGATACTCTTGTGTTTTGGGTTACAGAGCCGTCGTTAAAGTCGATTTTGCCATTATTATCAACTGTTACGTTTTCTAACAATGCGTTGCGCCTAATGGCATTATAAATGTCGGGTTCGCTATCTTTATCAAGATTTATGGTTTTTGCATAACAGCCTCCTTCAAAATTAAAAATGCCGTCATCATCCCAGCCATGCTCATCGTCGCCAATAAGCTCGCGCTTTGGGTCGGTTGATAAAGTAGTTTTGCCTGTGCCCGATAGCCCGAAAAATATTGCCACATCGCCATCTTTTCCTTTATTGGCCGAGCAGTGCATTGCTGCCATTCCGTTTAACGGAAGGTAATAATTCATCATGGCAAACAGGCCTTTTTTCATTTCGCCGCCGTACCACGAGCCTCCCACAACATGCATTTTTTTTGTGAGATTAAACACGGTATAAACTTCAGAGTTCAATCCTTGCTCTTTCCAATTAGGATTAGTGGTTTTTGAAGCATTTAGCGATACAAAATCAGGTTCACCATAATTATCAAGCTCTTCGTCGGTAGGGCGGATGAACATATTTTTAACAAAATGTGCCTGCCATGCTACCTCCATAATAAAGCGGACTTTTAACCTTGAATCGGCATTTGCTCCGCAATAAGTGTCAACAACATAAAGTTTTTTGCTCGAAAGTTGCTTAACTGTATTTGCCTCAAGGTTTTCCCAAACTTTGGTTGATACAGGTTTGTTGTCGTTTGGCGACTCAGGAGTAGTCCACCAAATAGTATCTTTTGTTGTATTATCTTTTACAATGTATTTATCCTTAGGTGAACGCCCTGTAAAAATACCTGTCATTACATTTACGGCGCCAAGCTCAGAAACTACCCCTTTTTCAAATCCTTCTAAATTAGGTTTTAACTCATCCTCATAAAGTTTGTCGTAAGATGGGTTGTAAACAATCTCTTTCACATCTTTAATTCCATACTTGGTTAAATCAATAGTTTTCATACAATAAATTATTTTATTAGTTAAAAATATAGCATTAAAGTTGCAAGATAGTTAAAAAAAATGAATATGTTGTTCGGCACTTATATTAAAACATGGGAAAAAGTCATTGTTTATATAAGAAAATATGTTAAATGAAAATTTAACATTAGTATTGACAACTATCTTTAATAAAGTGTTATGCCTTTGTTAACAGGGTGTGGGGATGGGGTAATAAAAAAGAGCCAGTTGGCTCTTTTTTATTATGACCGTGGATGAAACCGCATTATCGTATCTTTTAAAAACTCTTTATCTAAGTGGGTATAAACCTCAGTTGTGGTAATCGATTCATGTCCCAACATATCTTGAATAGCCCTTAAATCGGCACCGCCCTCCATTAAATGGGTTGCAAAAGAGTGTCTGAAAGTGTGCGGGCTAATATTTTTTTGCAAATCTATTTTTACTGCTAAATCTTTAATAATTGTAAAAATCATTACACGAGTCATTTGTTTACCACGCCTATTTAAAAAGAGTACATTTTCTGATTTTTTGTCAATTTTAAGCGTTACCCTGTAATTTTCTAAATATGCATTAATGGTATCTTTGGCTTTTTGTCCTAATGGAATTAGTCTCTCTTTATTTCCCTTACCTTGAACTTTAATAAAGCCTTCATCAAAATGAACATCGGTAAGTTTAAGATTAACCAGCTCGGTTACTCTAATGCCGCATCCGTAAAGAACCTCAAGTATGGCTCTGTTTCTATAGCCTGTTTCCGATTTAAGATCAACTGCCAAAACCAATGCGTCAACCTCATCGGGGGTAAGTACAACCGGCAGTTTTCGACCAATTTTTGGGGTTTCAATCATTGATGAAGGATCGCGCTCAATCTCATCTTGAATTAACAGGTATTTAAAAAAGGACTTTATTCCGGATAAGGCTCGCGCCTGACTACTGGCACTCATTCCCAATTCATTGATATAATCAATAAATTCTCGAATTTTTTCTTGTGTTACATCACCGGGTTTTTTTGAAAAACCATTATCTTTCAGATAATCAGTAAATTTTTTGATATCTTTAAGGTATGCATCTACTGTGTTAATTGACAGCGACTTTTCTAATTGCAGATAACTTTTATAGCTATCTAAATATTCTGACCACATCATAATAATAAGTGTTGATTTATACTCTTAACACATGTTTCTTAATATTGTTTAATAAAAAGTAAAAAAAAACAATATTTTTTTGACTTTACAATAATATACATTTTTCTTGTCAAATACAATTTTTCCATATCACCTATAATACTGATAAATATCAGAAAATATATTTTGATAATACCTGTTAAATTGTGTATAAAAAGCTAATTTTGCTGATATTTTTTAACATTTTATAATTAATTGATTCACAATGGATTTAATTTCGAAAATTAAGGAGAACGCAAAAAAGCATAATAAAACAATTGTGCTTCCTGAAGGTACCGAAGAGAGGACAATAAAGGCTGCTGATATTATTATTGGCGAGGGAATAGCAAATATTGTATTAATTGGGAACAAGGCAGAGGTTGAGGGGTTGGTAAAAACCCATGACTTAAGTAATATTAAAAATGCAAAAATTGTTGATCCGGTCAATCATTTAAAAAAGCAGGAGTACATTGATACTTTAATGGAGATTCGAAAAAGCAAGGGGCTTCAGCGCAATGATGCCGAAAAGCTTATGGAAAACCCGCTATATTTAGCTGTTATGATGGTTAAAAAAGGAGATGCAGATGGTGAGGTTGCAGGAGCTGATAATGCAACAGGTGATGTTTTGCGCCCTGCTTTTCAGATAGTTAAAACAAAACCGGGGGTAAGTGTTGTTTCGGGTGCTTTTTTTATGATTTTAGACAATAAAGATTTTGGCAAAGATGGGATTATGGTTTTTGCCGATTGTGCAGTACACCCAAATCCAACAGCGCAAGAATTAGCTGAAATTGCTGTTGAAACCGGAAAAACAACGCGGGCAATTGGTGGTTTTGAGCCTAAAATAGCAATGTTGAGTTTTTCAACAAAAGGTAGTGCAAAACATGAAATGGTTGATAAGGTTACCCAAGCAACCGAATTGGCAAGGGCAATGGCTCCTGATATGAAAATTGATGGTGAATTGCAGGCCGACGCTGCTATTATTCCGTCAATTGGAGAAAAAAAGGCTAAAGGCAGTGAAATAGCAGGGCATGCAAATGTATTAGTTTTCCCTACTTTAGAAACAGGCAATATTAGTTATAAACTTGTTCAGCGTATGGCAGAAGCCGAGGCTGTAGGACCAGTATTGCAAGGTATGGCAGCACCAATAAACGATTTGTCGAGAGGCTGCTCTGTTGATGATATTGTGAGTCTTGTGGCAATTACATGTAACCAAGCTGCCGCAGAGTAGGTATTTGTAAACTTTAAAATATACAATTGTAAAAAGCCATCAACACGATGGCTTTTTTGTGCTGTAAAACACGGTATTATATTACTGTAAATAATAGTTTCTATTGAGCTACAATATGTAAATTTGCAGTAATTTGTATTATAATATCTAATTTGTAATAAAACTATGGATATCACAAAGTTAGAACAAATGTACGAGGTGTTGCGTGGGGCCGAAAAAAAGAATTTGGTGGTAGTTTGGGCAAATGACACCCACACCATAGATGCTGTAAGCAAAGCTATTGATATGGGTATTGTTAATGGTACTTTGGTGGGCAACGAAAAGATAATTGAGCATGTATGCAGTTCTGAGGGGATTGATAAATCGAAGTTTAATATTGTAAATGCCAACTCCGATGTTGAAGCGGCATCGGTAGCGGTTAAACTGATAACAGGCGGCAAGGGCGATATACTAATGAAAGGCTTATTGTCAACAGATAAATATATGCGTGCCATTTTAAATAAAGAGGCGGGTTTGTTGCCACCAAAAGCAGTTTTAAGTCATGTTACAGTTGTTGAAAATATTCATTATCATAAATTATTGATTGTTGGCGATGTTGCAATTATACCACAACCCGATTTAAAGCAAAAGGTGGCAATAGCAAACTATTTGATTAAAACAGCACATGCTTTGGGTATTGAAAAACCAAAATTATCGGTTGTTTCAGCATCGGAACAGGTTTTGGCAGGATTGGAATCGTCGGTTGATGCAAGCATAATTGCTAAAATGGGCAATAGGGGGCAGATTAAAGGGGCTGTTATAGACGGGCCATTATCGTTGGATGCCTCAATTGATAAAGAATCGGCTATAACAAAAGGGCTTGGCGGAGAAGTTGCCGGCAATGCCGATTGCTTGCTGTTTCCAAATATTGATAGTGGGAATGTGTTTTATAAAATGAACTCGAAAATGAGCACGGCAGAGATTGGTGCATTTGTTGCAGGCGCCAAGGTGCCTTGCGTGCTATCGTCGCGAGGCGATTCAACAAAAACAAAACTGAATTCGATTGCACTTTGTGCTATGCTGGCACTCTCAAAATAGAGGTGTTTGTTATTGTTTAATAGTTCTTTACTCTAAATTTGTATTAAAACATCAGTTATGGATAAAATTAAAATATTGGCTATCAACCCGGGGTCAACCTCCACAAAAATATCTGTTAGTCATAATGATAAATCGGTTTTTTTAAAGACCATACGTCATAGCGCCGAGGATTTGGAAAAATTTGAAAAAATTACCGACCAATTCGAGTTTAGGAAAGATGTGATAATGAAAGAGTTGGTTGATGCCGAAATTTGTATCGATAAATTAGATGCTGTTGTTGGCCGAGGAGGTCTTATAAGGCCTGTCGAGGGTGGTATTTACGAGGTAAACCAACGTATGAAAGATGATCTTGAAAAAGGTGTGATGGGAGAGCATGCAAGCAACTTGGGTGGCTTAATAGCACTGTTTATTGCACAATCGTTGCCTAATGCAAGGGCTTTTATTGCAAACCCGGTTGTGGTTGACGAACTTCAAGATGTTGCAAGGATATCGGGGCACCCTGATTTTGAGCGTGTCTCAATTTTTCATGCGCTAAACCAAAAGGCTATTGCACGCCAGTTTGCAAAAAGCCGCGACACAAAATATGAAGAGCTTAACCTTATAGTTGCACATTTAGGTGGTGGAATTTCGGTGGGAGCCCATTATAGGGGTAGGGTAATTGATGTTAACAATGGATTGGATGGCGATGGCCCTTTTTCGCCCGAGCGTTCGGGTACATTACCTGTGGGACAGTTGGTTCGTACCTGTTTTAGCGGTAAATATACTTTTGATGATATGAGGCATGCTATTACCGGTAAAGGCGGTTTAATGGCATATTTTGGGACAAATTCATCGTACGAGGTCGAGGTGCGGGCAAAAGATGGCGATAAAAAGGCTAAGTTGATTCAAGATGCAATGGCGTACCAAATTGGTAAAGCTATTGGCGAAATGGCAACTGTTCTTTATGGCGAGGTACATGGAATTTTAATTACGGGCGGTGTGGCAAATAATAATGATATTATTACTTATATACGCAATATGGTTGGTTTTATAGCACCTGTGTTTGTATATCCGGGCGAAGATGAAATGTCGGCTCTTACCATGAACGGTTTAATGGTGCTTAAAGGCGAAATGGAGTGTAAGGAGTATAGTTAGAGGATGATTGTTTGAGCTCAAGCGTATCATTGCCTTGTATCAAAATCTAAATCCTATCAAGGTGTTGTTTTTGAGACAGGGATAATTTTTCCATTAAACATTTTATGCCCGTTTAAGGCAAAATCATGAATAAACACAGCCATCTCTAAAGCTGTGGTTGGAGCTTTATATCCAGGAAAAGCCTCGGCAAGCATTTCGGTGGCAACGGCACCTAAGGATAGACAATTGAACTTTATATTTGAGTTTTTATACTCTTCGGCCAAACATTCGGTTAAACCGGCAATAGCAGCCTTGCTTGAGGCATAGCCTGCAAGCCCCGGAAATTTTACGCTACCCTGATAGCCCCCCATGCTGCCAATATTAACAATATGCGCACTCTCCGATTTCTCAAACAAAGGTATTAGGCATTTTATTAATTCAATAGGGGCCAGCACATTTACTTTATAAATGTGTTCAATATCGGAATGTGTGGTTTGGTTAAAAGGTTTATTAATTAAAAAGCCTGCATTATTTATAAGTATGTCGATACTATTTACTTCTTCATTTATTATAGGTATTAGGCTGTGAATGTTATGTGTATTTTCCAAATCAAACGGCAAGGCAAATATTTTTGCGTAGGGCTGCACGGTTTTACATTCATTAATTAATAATTCGAGCTTTTGTTTGTTGCGCGATATTAGAAATAGTTTATGCCCCGGTTGCTTTGTGAATAAGCGGGTTAGCTCTTTTCCGATTCCTCTGCTGGCTCCTGTAATTATTATATTCATAGTGTTTTTATTTGTATGTGTTAAATTTACAAAATAAATTTACTTTTTTATTTATTTAAAATGGAATACTTTTGGGTTGAATTATTGATATTTTTTTCGAATATATATTTTGCAATGAAACGACAAAGGATAGTAAAATATTTGGTGTTGGTACTGTTTGTTTTGTTTAATTATGCAGCAATTGGGCAAGGTGGCATACAAAAAAAGCGGCAATTGAGCGATAAGATATTTTTTGGTGGTGGTTTAGGTATGCAGTTTGGTAGTGTTACCGCCATAAATATTTCGCCAATAGTAGGTTATACGCCTGTTGATAATTTATATTTTGGCTTAAAGGGTAAGTACGAGTACTATAAGTATAGCAACTATAATACCGGAACCAGCATTTATGGGGGTAGCCTGTTTGGAATGTATTCATTTTTTGAGGCGGTAGCGGTTTATGCCGAGTACGAAGTGTTAAGCCTTGAGTCGTTGTATTTTGACCCTTTGCAGATGCAAGGGCATGGCGATAGGTTTTGGCTTCAAAGCCCTTTGGTTGGCGGAGGCTACATTCAGTCATTAGGTGGGCGTTCAAAATTAATGCTTATGATTTTGTGGAATTTGAATGAGACTTACGGTACTTACTATTCAAACCCAATAATTAGGGTTTCGTTTTTGTTTTAAGCCAAATTTTCCTTAAACAAAACCTATAATTTATTTGTATAAGAATTTTCTTGCTAATACTATTTATATTTATTTTGAATAAATATAAAATGAGTGTTTATTTGCATGAATTTTGTTGAGATAGTTTTTTTAGAATTTATTTAATTAATTAATAGAGCAATGATTACAAAAGACAAAATGGTTTCGGTTGTATATGAGTTAAAATATGACGATACTGATGCCCATCTAATTGAAAAGGTAGAGAATAATAATCCTTTAACATTTTTGTTTGGAGCAGGAAAAATGCTTGAGCATTTTGAGAAGAATTTAGAGGGCTTAAATTCAGGAGATGCTTTTGATTTTAAGTTAACAGCCGATTTAGCATATGGTGCTGTTACTAATGATGCAATAGTAGAAGTGCCTTTACAGGCTTTTGAGGCCGATGGTAAAGTTGACGAAGACCTTGTGAAAGTAGGTAACACAATCCCTATGATGGATAGTTACGGCAATAAGCTTCACGGTATTGTTTTGGAGATATCGGAGTCGAATGTTAAAATGGACTTTAACCACCCGTTGGCAGGCGAGGATTTACATTTTAAAGGTAAAGTAACGGCTGTAAGAGATGCCAAGCCTGACGAGTTGGCCGAAAGTTGTAGTACAGGAGATTGCAGTACAGGCAGCTGTGGCGATGGAGGCTGTTGTGGATGTTAAAAGCAGATAAAAGCAAAGTATAATAAAAAACCCGGGGAAACCGGGTTTTTTTTATAACTAAATAATTTCAACATTAATGGCCGCAGGGCCTTTTTCTGTATCTTCTATTTCAAACTGTACCTTTTGGTCAGGTTCAAGGTTTCTGATATCTTTTAACCCTGAGCGGTGTACAAAAATATCTTTTTCTTCTTCATTTACAATAAAACCAAATCCCTTGGTCTCGTTGTACCATTTTACTGTTCCTGTTTGCATAATTATATCAAATTAAATATTTATTAATCCCGTGCCCGGGCAACGTTAACCACCATTTTTCTTTCCATATACTCAGTGCCGTTTAAACTGTCGATAGCCTGTTGGCCTTCGTCGTCGTTTGGCATTTCAATAAACCCAAACCCTTTGCTGCGGCCTGAAAGTTTGTCTTGAATTAATTTTACGGAATCAACAGTCCCGTATTCGCTAAATGTCTCTTTTAGGTTGTCTTCATCAACCTTGTAATTTAGGTTACCTACATAAATGTTCATAATAGTAAAAATTTGTTAATAAGTTAAATAATATTGGCTACCTAAATGTCAAAAAGTAATCTAAGTGCAAATGTTATTTTTTTCAAATTTACAACAATAATTTATTAAGTGTTAATATTCAATAAAAAAAATTACAATAAAAAAGGTTTCGCTATATGCGAAACCTTTTAAAAAAAACAAATATTGAATGTTTTTTTAACAAAATATAGAGTTAAACCATTGTTGTTAATGAGAAGTTTAAAATATATAACAACGCAGAGTTTGGCAATAAAGAACTTTTTTTAGACAGGGCTCATATTAGTTTAGCCCTCTTCTATTTATTAGCGCTTCAATTTTTGGTTCTGCTCCTCTAAATCTTTTATATAATTCCATTGCGTCTTCTGTTCCGCCCAACTCTAAAACATTGGTTCTAAAAGCAGCGGCTGTGGCTTTGTCAAAAAGTCCGTTTTCTTTAAATGCCTCAAAAGCATCGGCATCTAAAACCTCGGCCCAAACGTAGCTGTAATAACCCGACGAGTAACTGTTTCCGGTAAAAATATGTTGAAAATACGTGCTTCTGTATCGTGGGTCGATTTCGCTTATAAGGTTAATTTTTTCCATTGACTGTTTTTCAAAAGCATTAATATCAAGTTTGCCAGTTTTGTTTAAGGTATGAAAATCCATGTCGAGGTACGAGGCTGCCAAATATTCGGTGGTAGCAAATCCTTGGTTGAATTTGCCGGCTTTGCCTATTTTTTCGATTAGCTCGTTTGGCATTGGCTCGCCTGTTTTATAGTGTTTTGCATAATGGTTAAGCACATCGGGTTCAAATGCCCAGTTTTCCATTATTTGCGATGGCAGCTCAACAAAATCGCGTGGAGTGCTGAGGCTTGCATAGTGTTTATTGCAGAACAAACCGTCTAATGAGTGCCCAAATTCGTGGAATAGCGTTTCGGCATTGTCAACGGTTAATAGGGCAGGGCTGTCGCCGATAGGAGCAGGGAAGTTGGTAACTATCGACATAATTGGGGCTATGCGTTTGCCATTAGTATATTTTTCGCCGCGGAAGTTTGTGCACCATGCACCAGAGCGTTTCGATTCGCGTGTATAGTAATCCATGTACAGCAAACCTATAAAGTCGTTGTTTGCCTCTTTTACTTCAAACACATCAACACCAGGGTAGTAAACAGGCATGCTGTCTAATTTTGTAAATGTAATGTCATATAGTTGGTTGGCAACCCAAAACATTCCGTCGCGAACATTTTCAAGTACTAAGTAAGGCCTGATGTTGTTTTCGTTTAAAGCATATTTTTGCTCTTTAACTTTGGCTGCATAATAACTATAATCCCAAGGTTGTAGTTTAAAATTACCGCCTTCGGCATCAATTATTTTTTGCATATCGGCAATTTCGTTTTTGGCAACCCGTAATGCGGCAGGCATTAGTTTATCAAGCAATTTGTAAACATTTTCAGGTGTTTTTGCCATATTTTGGTCTAAAATATAATCGGCATGGCTGTCAAAGCCTAACAGTTGAGCTCTTTCAACCCTAAGGTTTACAATACTGTTAACAATGTCTTTATTGTCTAACGAGTCGTTGTTATCGCCTTTCATAATGTAGGCTTTATATATTTTTTCGCGCAATGAGCGGTTTTTTGCATTTTCTAAAAAGGGCAAAAGGCTTGGTTTTAGAATTGTAAAAACCCATTTGCCGTTCATGCCTTTTTCTGTTGCGGTTTGTGCAGCTGCGTTAATTGAGTTTTCTGACAGCCCCTCTAAATCATCTTTGTTGTCGATTACTAATTGGTATCTATTGTTTTCGGCCAATACGTTGTCGCCAAATTGCAGATATAATAACGATAAGTCTTTATTAATTTCTCTAAACCGTGTTTTGTCGTCGGCATTTAAGTTTGCACCGCCACGAACAAAATTTTGATATGTGCGGTCGAGCAATGTTTGCTGCTCAGTTGTTAAGTCAAGACCGTCTTTTTTGTCGTAAACCGCTTTAATTTTTGCAAAAAGCTTTTCGTTCATTTTAATATCATCTTTATGGCTTGATTTAATAGGAGCCAGCTCTTTTGATATTTCTTTAAGCTTGTCATTTGTTGCGGCTTCGGTAATATTATAAAAAATATTGCCTATTTTGTCTAACAGCTCGTTGCTATTTTCAAGGGCTTCAATAGTGTTTTCAAATGTTGGCTCGTCGGTGTTTTCAATAATTTTTTGAATATTTTCTTTTTGTTGTTTCATACCTTCAATAAATGCAGGCATGTAATGCTCGGGTAAAATGCTCTCAAAAGGAGGTGCCCCAAATGGTGCTGTAAATTCGGTTAACAATGGATTGCTCATGTTTTCTGATTTTTGATTTGGGGTACAGCCTACGGTTATTATCGTTAGCAGTATTGTACCGTAAATTAAATTTTTCATGATAAGTTTTGTGTTATTTAGTTTATATTGAAATGTTAAATTAGTTTTTGTTTTTTTATAGTTCGCCGAAAGTAGTAATATAAAAACTATTTGCCAACCAAATAATGGTGCTTTGCAATTGCTTTTTAGATAATATTATTTTGGGGGTTGACATTGTGTGATAGTGCGAATAGTATTGTGAATAATAAAAATAGTACAGAGTCGCTATTTGTTTCCTATAAATTTTTGTATAGTCTCAATAAACTTTGTTTTTACAATTGGAGGTTCAATAAAACCATCCCATGCCGACAGATCGGTTTCTTGCTTGTAGTCAGTTGTGCCTGCTTGCAAATAAGCTAATACCGGAAGTGTTGGCGATGTTTTTTTAAGAATTTTGGCAACCTCAACAGCATTCATGTTAGGCAGGTTTGTTGATATTAATGCTAACCTAACCTCAGGATGTTCTTTGTAAGTGTCGATTGCCTGAAAACCGGTTTCGACATAAATTAATATAGAGTTGCTCTCTTGTAGTATCTGGTTTATTTTTATGTTATCCCATGCTTGTTTTCCGACAATCATAATGGTGCAGCCTTTGCAACTGTTTGGTTGTTTGTTGTTATTTTCAATTTGTAAAGGGGTAATTACGGGTATTGCAATATTAAACTCTGAGCCTTGTTCAGGTATTGAGTAAAACTCTATTGTTCCGTTTAATAGTTCAATAAGTCCTTTGGCAATTGACAACCCTATACCTGTGCCTCCGAGTTTTTGTGTGTTGTTAGTATCAATTTGCCTGAACGATTCATATACCTTTTCTTTAACTTCAGGTGAAATGTCGATGCCTGTATCTTTAATTTTTATATTTAGGAATCCGCTATCCTGCAAATTGCAATAAACTTTAATAGAGCCTTTTTCGGTAAATTTTATTGCATTGTCTATAAGCTTGTATATTATTTGTTTTAAACTCTCTTTATCGGTAATTATTTTGCAGTTGTCCGGAATGTCTTTTTCAAAAATAAGTTCAATCTCCTCTTTTTTTCTAATAGAAATTTCACGTTTAAAGTAGTCTGTTATTTCAGCATTAAAAGTGTTTAAGTCAAACATTTCAGGGAATAGGGTAAATCTGCCCGATTCAATTTTTGCAATATTTATTATATCGGATATTGTATTTAACAGCTTGTTTGAGCTTGCTTGTATTAAGCCAAGGTATTTATGCTTGTCGTCGGATGATATGCTTTCGTTGGTTATTATTGTTGAAAAGCCTATAATAGAGTTTAAGGGTGTTCTTATTTCGTGCGACATATTTGATAAAAAACTTGATTTTAGTGTGTCGGCTGCTTGAGCCTGCTCTTTTGCCTCGTTTATTATTGAATTTGTTTTTTCAAGTTTTTCATTGGCCTCTTGTAGTTGCTTGTTAATCTCTTGATACTCTTTATTTAGTGATTTTGTATTTTCGTATTGTTCTTTTAGCAGGTGTTCGGCGGTTTTGCGCGACTCTATCTCTTTTGACAGCATTTTGTTTATCCTGCTAAGGTTATCTTTGTGGGAAATTGAGTCTTCGATTTTTTTTATCAGAAAGTCAACAATACGCTGCCTGATTATTATTATTATCCATGTTACTATTGAAAAAATCAAGATTGCCATAACCCAGACTGAAATATTATGCGAGTAGTTTAATGCTATATTATCTACCGATACAATATTTTTTACAAAAAGTATTGCTGTAAATGCAATGGTAAGTAACGACACGATAAAAGCAATGATACCCCATTTGTTATTGATTAAAACGTATGTTAATACTGAAAATAGCAGCAGTATGAATGTGGCTTGGGAAAGCAACCCAAAGGTTATTATTGCCGAAAATGCAAGTATATATATTAAAACAAGCAACAGCCACGATTTTACGAGGTATGACAGCCTTTTGCGTAAAAAAAAGACGATGAGAAACGAAATGACGATAAAAAACTGAATGTAGTTAAATGGTTGCATCCCCAAATCTAAAGTCCTGTAAACTGAGCCGGCTAATGCAAACCATATAAAAATAGAGAAAATCCAGAAAAGCATCTCTATCATTTTCTCTTTAATGTAAAAAATTTCTTGAAAAATTTTTCTTTCAGGTATATTATCTTTTTGAGTATCAGACATAGTTAGTTTAATAAAAAATATAATGCTTATCCGCATACTTACCCAATCAACTCTTCCGCCCTTACAGGGCTGAGTTTCACAAAACCACATTAAACACAGGGCGTTGCCCTGTACTAATGTTTTAGAGGCTTTCAGCCTCAAGTTTTCAAACTTTAGGCAAACAAGCGGATAAGCATAAAAAATATTGCTAAAAATAGCGTTTTTTTATTATTAAACCATATATAATGTTTATATCTTAAATCCGCAAGTCACGGTGTGAGTTGTTGATTTAAAGATATGTAATTGCTCACATAAATGTGACATGAAGTATAATCTCATACTTTTGTTATCAATTTGGTGGCGGTAAAAGTAGTGTGGGGTTTTAAATACCCAATTGCCCAACCAAAAATAAAGTTAATTAAAAGTAGCAAAGTTACAACCTGCCAATACGCCTACATTGGCTTTTACCGCATGTTGTAGTAAGTAGATTGTGTAGCTTTTTAAGAAAATATATCAAGTTATATTTATATCATAGTATTTTAAAAAATTAAAAATGGTTTTTATTTCTTCATAATTTTAATTGTTTTTATAAAGCCTTTTCCAGAGGTAATTTTAAGAAAATATATTCCTGTTTGTAATGTATTTAAAACTAATTCAATTCTGCTTTTACCCGCAGGGAAAGATATTTTGGCAGAACTATTAACTTCTTTTCCAGTAATATCTATTATTTTATAATGCAAATTAGTTTTCTCTTTAAGGTTTATTTTAATTTCGGCATTATTAATGGCAGGGTTAGGATATACTGTTCCTATACTTATTTTATCTGAAATTGATGATATTTCTTGAATTCCTGTTGACGGATTATTAATATCTATTTTTGCAAAATAAATATTTATGTCTCCGTTGTTTGTTCTTCCGTCTGACCAAAATGGTATTGCTGTATTTTCTGTTGCAACAATCTGGCAATATTCTCCAATACCGAAATTGCCATTTTGTGAACCAATTAAGCTGAAATCTGAACTTGCTGATGTTACTTTTAATTCAGTTATTGTTGTACCTCCATCTTTTGAAATTCCTATATAATAATCCGTATTCTTATGATTAGTATCGTCTCTTCTGTCGTACCATCCAAAAAGAACTTCTCCTTGATTGTTCACAAAAATATTTGAATAATATTGCTGGGTATTTGCAGCTGCTCCGGCATTCAGTATTTTTGCCGTTGTCCATGATTGTCCGTCATCATCAGACCATGTTAAATAGGTATCTAATTTCGTATTACTTCCTCCGGCTGAACCTGCTTCTCTGTCTGTATATGTCATGTAAATCCTTCCGTCATTTGCACCTCCGCTGTTATCAATAGCTATGGAAGGTGATAATTGTAATCTGTCCGGAATACCAATAATATTATCATCATTAGGAATTAAAGAAACTGATGCAATTGTTGTATGAGTTCCGAATGATTGCCCTCCGTCGGTAGATTTTGCAATTAAAATCTTATCATTATTCGTATCATAAGCCGAAACAAATACATTTCCGTTATTTGCACACTCAATATTAGGTATATGTACTGAAACTCCCGAAAATACAGAGACTGAATTTACAATTATAGTATTAGTATTGTCAAATGTTGTAATTTTTGCATCTACATTACCAATAATGGTAACATTATATTTTTTCCCGTAATGAGGTGATACAGGGTTTTTATCAACTGCCAGCCAAGGTTTATCATTAGTTGTTGCATTATTTGCTGTTAAACTTTGCCATGTAATACCTTTGTCTGTTGAATATGACATTATTGTATGAATAGCTGGTTCTCCGCTTCCTGATACATCAGACGATAGATTGGTAAGATATACGGTTCCTTTATCATCAAATTTTAAAACAGGGTCTCCTGCTCCTTCGTAATTTGCAGGCGGAACTCCGTGAAAGGAACTTTGTTGCCATGTATTTCCAAAATCTAATGTATAGTAAACAGATAAACTGCCGTCATTTGCAAAATTATTTATTGCAGCAACTACCATATTTAGTGTGTCGGTTGGGTTTATTGCTGCATGTAATTCAGATTCGGGAGCTGTTTCATTATAAACAATTCCATCTTGTGCTTTAATCATTGTAATATTTAATATTACGAATAATACTGTAAATGTTAATACTTTCTTCATGATTTTCTGTTTTATTTAAATTTATATACTTTTAATACTAAATGGTTGCTTTATATTTGCTATAACGGTGAGTATATGAGGCGTTGGGTGTTTTATTGCACCAACTTTTCAATTTACTATGCCGTTTGTTTATATTCATAAAATTCGATATAACCGCTTATTGCCCAATGACTTATATATATTGTTACCTTGCGTTATTAATCACTGCTTTCAATCCTTTTTCTAATAGTCCAAACATTGTTTC
>CAYQPP010000042.1:15115-16347 GCA_964419235.1 uncultured Bacteroidales bacterium | reverse complement strand
TACGTTTACAATTAGAATACCGTTGAGATAGGAGATTGAGGGAGATTGAAGAAGATTGAAGAAGGTTGAGGTTGAGGTTGAGGTTGAGGTTGAGATTGAGGTTGAGATTGAGGTTGAGATGGTGGAGGATACAGAACAATATAACTATTAGATATAAGATTTGAGATGATTAGACTTAAAACATCGGTCATCGGATATGTAACATTAGACTTGAAACAAATTCTACAATAATGAGAAAACAGAGGATATTTTTAGTTGAAGACGACCTTAATTTTGGGTCGGTAATGCAATCGTATCTTGAAATGAACGACTTTGAGGTGCTTTGGGTAAATGACGGCAAAAATGCAATACCCATGTTTAACAAGGGGGTTTACGATTTATGCATATTAGATGTTATGCTGCCGCATGTTGACGGTTTTACCATTGGCTCCGAAATAAAAAAGGCAAAACCCGAAGTGCCTGTAATTTTCCTTACCGCCAAAACCCTAAAAGACGATATGATAAAAGGCTTTAACATAGGAGCCGATGATTATATTACAAAACCTTTTGATAGTGAGGTTCTTATCTATAAAATAAAAGCTATATTAAAACGAAACCAACTAAACCCGGGCAGTAGTATTATTGAGGATATAATAAAAATAGGCAAGTTTACTTTTGATTATAAAACACGAAGCCTAAAACATGAAAATGGCAGCGAAAACAAATTATCGCCTAAAGAGGGCGAACTGCTACTCTATTTAATACAAAATAAAAATAAAGTCCTCGACCGTAATTATGCCCTCGATAAAATTTGGGGTGAATTAGGCTATTTTACCGCACGCAGCATGGATGTTTATATAACCAAACTCAGAAAATACCTAAAAAGCGATACAAACCTTGAGATTATCAATATTCATGGTAGCGGATATATTTTAAAAGAGGGATAATTGCAATGCCATAGTCAATTGTTACTCCAGCACACATATCATTTGAAGTTAGACTTTGAGATATTAGACTATTAGACTCAAGATGTTAGATGTTAGACTATTAGACTATTAGACTCAAGATTTTAGAATTTAGATTTGAGATTTCTCTCTGCGTCCTCCGCGTTCTCTGCGGTGAATAAGTCTAAGGTAAAAAAAGCAATTAGCGTTAATTGGCGAAATTCGTGGACAGTATTTTATATAAGATTAGTGATTTGAGATTGAGGTTGAGATTGAGGTTGAGATTGAGGTTGAGATTGAGGTTGAGAT
>CAYQPP010000042.1:0-15015 GCA_964419235.1 uncultured Bacteroidales bacterium | reverse complement strand
GATTGAGGTTGAGATTGAGGTTGAGATTGAGGTTGAGATTGAGGTTGAGATTGAGATTGAGGTTGAGATTTAAGATTTAAGATTGGTGATTTTAGAATTTAGATTTAAAATTTTAGAACGGAGACAGATTATTTATGTTTTTTCTCTGCGTCCTCCGCGTCCTCTGCGGTGAATAAGTCAGAGGTAAAAAAGCAATTAGCATTAATTGGTGAAATTCGCGGATAAAATTTTAGAGGGGTGCACACGAATTACCTGCCAGCTATTCAAAGCCACAGAACAATTTAACAATGTAGCAATAAAACTACACCATCTTATAAATAAGGGTATTAATATTCATGCCGGCCCCAACCGATGCAAAAACAATGCTATCATCCCTTTTTATCTCGTGTGGGTTCAGCTTATTCTTCAAAATTAAATCTAACATAGTTGGTATTGTAGCTACGCTTGAGTTGCCTAACCACGAAACCGTCATAGGCATAATATTTTCAGGTATATCAATCCCATAAAGCTTGTAAAGCCTCATCAGCATTGCGTCATCCATTTTTCCGTTTGCTTGGTGAATTAGCACTTTATCAATATCATCAAGTTTGGTATTGCTTTTTTCAAGACAGTCTTTAATAGCCTGAGGCACATTTTCAAGTGCGTATTGGTACAACTTGCGGCCGTTCATCTTTAAAAAATAATCACCCTTGTTTTTTAAATCTGGGTTGAACGATTTATCCATATAAAGCATCTCTGAATACAAAAATGTATCAGAGCGCGTTTTGTGCGCAAGTATTCCTATCGGCTTATCACTGCTTTTGGCTTCAAAAATAGTAGCTCCTGCCCCATCGGCATACAGCATAGTATCCCTATCGTGCGGATCCGATATTCGCGACAGCACATCGGCACCGATAACAAGTATTTTTTTTGCATCGCCCGATTTAATAAAATAATCGGCCTGAATAACCCCCTGCAACCACCCGGGGCAACCAAAAGGCAAATCATAAGCTATGGTATATGGGTTTTTAATCTCTAACTTATGCTTTACGCGGGCAGCCAAACTCGGTACAATATCTAACTGCTTGTTGTTACTCCTAACATCGCCAAAATTGTGCGCCACAATAATATAATCCAGCTCCTCCTTATCAATATTTGCACTTTTAATAGCTTCAACAGCCGAAAAATAGGCTATATCAGATGTAGTCAAATCGTCGGTAACATAGCGCCTTTCGGCGATAGTTGTAATCTCTAAAAATTTATCAACAATCTCCTTGCCTGGTTTATCAATTTTTTTGCCGTCAGCTTCATAAAAGTCATTCGATATAAAATCTTCATTTTTAATGCGCCTTGTAGGAATATAGCTACCAGTCCCTGTAATAATGCTATAAATATCTTGTTTCACGTCTCCAAATTTTAGTTAACTAATTGAATTATAATGGTATCCTTTTATTATGAAAATAATTGTAAATAATATTCCCACAATAGCATGCCCCGATTTCTTTCGGAATGGGTTTTATATAACTCTAATAAATTAAGTTGACGAAAGTAGTAAAAATTAACAGAATCGGGAATTAAACATGTTTTTACTTTTTCAATAACACAATAAATATCAAAATTTAATCACCTTTTATTTAATAATTGCATAAAAAACCTTTTTTTACCCATTACCTGTATCATAATTAATTTAGAATGTATATTTTTGGTACGTTAATTGAAAAGCCTATGCTTGCATGTTAAAATAACAAGTTGCTTTGCATTTAACATGAAAAAAATTATAAATAAAACACCATAAGGTTTTAAAACGTTCAAAGATAAAAATACAATATGGATTCAAAGTTTTCACAAAAAATGAAAGATATTTTAGCCTATAGTAAAGAAGAAGCTATAAGACTTAACAACAATCACATAGGAGTAGAACATATATTCCTTGGTATTTTGCGCGAGGGCGAAGGCCTTGCAATCGATACCTTAAATAATATGGGATTAGATTTGTTTGGAATAAAAAAATCAGTTGAAACAAAAATCCGCATAAAAGGTGAAGATGAAATAAACGATTACGAAAATATACCTCTCTTAAAAAATGCCGAGAACACATTAAAAATTGTTTACTTAGAGGCACGCTCAATGAATAACGAGGCAATTAACACAGGGCATTTGTTGCTTGCTATTTTGCGCGATGAGTCGAATATAATTACAATGACCTTGAATGAGCATAATATTAATTATGAAAATGTTAAATCAATGATTCAAAAAGAGCAGACAAAAGGTATGGCCGATCATAATTTTGATGATAACGAAGGTGATTTTAGCGGACACCCCGAAGGACCTACAAACCCAAAATCAAATATACCAAAATCAACCTCAGATACACCGGTACTCGATAATTTTGGCATTGACCTTACCAAGGCAGCCGAAGAAAACCGCTTAGACCCTATTGTAGGGCGCGAGCTCGAAATTGAGCGCCTTTCACAAATACTCAGCAGGCGCAAAAAAAACAATCCGGTGCTAATTGGCGAGCCGGGAGTCGGAAAATCGGCCATTGCCGAAGGAATGGCAATTCGGATTGCACAAAAAAAAGTATCGCGAATCCTATTCGGAAAGCGGATTATTGCACTCGACCTTGCCTCAATTGTTGCTGGCACAAAATACAGAGGGCAGTTTGAGGAGCGCATGAAAGCGATACTAAACGAACTGCAAAAAAATAACAGTATCATTCTGTTTATCGATGAAATACATACTATTGTTGGCGCAGGCGGTGCCACCGGCTCGCTTGATGCCGCCAATATGCTCAAGCCTGCTTTAGCAAGAGGCGAAATTCAATGCATTGGAGCTACCACACTCGATGAATACCGCCAATTTATTGAAAAAGACGGCGCGCTCGAACGCCGTTTCCAAAAAGTTATGGTTGAACCCACAACTGCCGAAGAAACAATTGAAATACTTAATAATATTAAAGACAGGTATGAAGAGCACCATAACGTAAACTATACCGGCGATGCTCTTGAGGCCTGCGTTAAGCTTACCAACAGGTATATCAGCGACCGCCATTTACCCGATAAGGCCATTGATGCTTTAGACGAATCGGGCTCAAGGGTGCATATCTCCAATATTAAAGTCCCAAAAAAAATTGAAGAGATTGAAAAAGAGATTGAAGAGATTCGAGAGAAAAAAATAACAGCCGTCAAAAGCCAAAACTTTGAAATGGCAGCAGGCTTTCGCGATACCGAAAAAACACTATTGGATAGCCTTGAAAACGAAAAAAACAAGTGGGAAAGCAACCTAATCAAACACCGCGAAACAGTTGATGCCGAAAATGTTGCCGAAGTTGTAGCAATGATGACTGGCGTTCCCGTTCAGCGTATTGCCCAAACCGAAGGAAACCGCTTGCTAAAAATGGCCGATGAAATTAAAAAAGGTGTAATAGGCCAAAACGAGGCTATCGGCAAAATAGTAAAATCAATTCAACGCAACAGGGCCGGATTAAAAGACCCCAACAAGCCAATTGGTACTTTTATATTTTTAGGACCAACAGGAGTTGGAAAAACACAATTAGCTAAAATACTGGCAGAATACCTTTTTGAGAGCAAAGAAAACCTTATAAGGATTGACATGAGCGAATATATGGAGAAATTCTCCGTATCGCGCCTTGTGGGTGCACCTCCGGGGTATGTTGGCTACGAAGAGGGCGGGCAACTAACCGAAAAGGTACGCCGCAAACCATATTCAGTAGTACTTTTAGACGAAATTGAAAAAGCACACCCCGACATTTTTCATATATTGCTACAAATACTCGACGAAGGGCGGTTAACCGACAGTTTAGGCCGCCGAATAGATTTCAGGAACACCATAATTATAATGACATCGAATATCGGCACCCGCCAACTAAAAGAGTTTGGTACAGGCGTTGGTTTTAATACATCATCAAAACAGCAATCGTCAAACGAAATTGCCAAAGGCATTATACATAAAGCACTTAAAAATGCTTTCGCACCCGAATTTTTAAACCGTATTGATGACGTGGTAATGTTTAACCAGCTTACAAAAAAGGATATACACAGTATTATTGATATTGAACTAAAAGGGCTATATGAACGTGTTGAAAATATGGGATATAAACTTAAAATTACCCCAACCGCAAAAGACTATATTGCCAGCAAAGGATACGATGTACAATATGGTGCACGTCCTTTAAAACGTGCAATACAAAAATACCTTGAAGACGAAATGGCCGAGGTTATACTAAAAGCCGAAATTATTGAAGGAGATACCATTACAGTAAGTTTCGATAAAAAAACCGAAAAAATAAAGATAAAAATCGACGTCAAAAAAAAACCGCTTGAGGGCGATAAACCAAAAAACAAAAATTAATTTATCATATATGTTGGCTTGTTGATTATTACAATGCTTCGAAGTCTAAATATACTCAAAGGTCAGTAACATATTTGGAACTCACAGCTTTGGAACTTGTAGCGCCTGCTACAAACCATAATACAAAACACTTTTTGCTGAATTATAATAATTGTAAGCTGTAACTTATAAAAAATTAAACGCAGCAGGCGCTGCGTTGTCCTAATTGGTAACATACTTTAACACAACTTTAACATTATACCCCTTTATTACACTATCGCATATTTATATATTTGCATTGCAATTTTACATTGAATTAAATATAAACAAATAATCTTCAGTGAATTATGGATATTGTAGTAAAAAACCTAACAAAAAGGTATGGCCCACAGCGTGCTATCGATAATATCTCTTTTGAAGTAAAAACAGGAGAGATATTAGGTTTCCTTGGACCCAATGGTGCGGGTAAAACCACAACCATGAAAGCTATTACAAGCTACATGTCGCCCAGCGAAGGTGATATTACAATTGGCAACTACTCTGTTTTAACCGACCAAGAACAGATAAAAAAAACAATCGGATACCTGCCCGAGCACAACTCATTGTATCAAGAGATGCCGGTAATCGACTATCTGAAGTATGTTGCTGAACTTCAAAGGATAAAACCCGAAAAAATCAAAGAGCGAATTCTTGAAATGGTCAACATATGTGGGTTAGAAGGCGAAAAACACAAAAAAATAAGCGAACTATCAAAAGGATACCGCCAGCGGGTTGGTTTGGCTCAGGCATTAATTCACGACCCCGAGGTTTTAATACTTGACGAACCCACAACAGGGCTCGACCCCAACCAGATTGTGGAAATACGCGAGCTTATTAAAAAAATTGGACGCGAAAAAACAGTTATCCTAAGTTCGCACATTTTGGCCGAGGTTGAAGCCACATGCGACCGTATATTAATAATAAACAAAGGCAAAATTGTAGCCAACGGAACATCGGAAGAGCTTAGAAAAGCCGAAAAAGGCAACGAGATTGTAAAAATCACTATTGAAGATGCCGATATTAATGAAGCCGTGAAAGCCCTGCAAGAGCTACCAACAGTTGAAATGGTTGATACCACCGGCGGAGACTTTATCGAGGTACAAAGCAGGACTGGCAAATCAAGCAAACGCGATATATTTAAACTTTGCGTTGATAAAGGTTGGGTACTTACCCAAATAACGCCTATCGAAACCAAGTTAGAAGATGTTTTCCGCGAATTAACTATGAATTAGATGTTAGACTCAAGATGTTAGACTATTAGATGTTAGACTCAAGATATTAAACACAAGACTATTAAACTCTTAATCTTAATCTCAGCCTCAGCCTTAACCTCAGCCTTAAACATCAACTATCATCGGGCATACAACATAAAATTTGAGATTTATATATTAAACTTGATACTCAATAACTTAATAAAAACAATAAAAAAATGAAAGCAATATGGACAATAGCCAAACAGGAATTAAAATCGTATTTTGATTCATTGATGGCTTATATATTATTAATACTGTTTCTCGGGTTCAGCGGTTTTTTTACGTGGATTTACGGAAGCGATATTTTCTTTGTGCAGCAGGCATCACTTCAGGTATTTTTTCAGGTAGCATATTTAACGCTGTTTTTTGCAATACCAATGCTAACAATGCGCTCGATAGCCGAAGAAACAAGGTCGGGAACAATTGAGCTGCTGCTTACCAAACCAATTACACACGAACAAATTGTGTGGGGAAAATATTTGGCAATACTGTTTTTGGTAATAATAGCACTTTTATTAACCCTACCCTACTACATTACAGTTGCCAGCATTGGCAACGTTGACCACGGCGCCATAATAAGCGGCTATTTTGGTTTAATATTAATGAGCAGCGCATACATAGGTATAGGTCTTTTTGCCAGCTCGCTTTCAAACAACCAAATCGTGAGTTCGTTATTAGCACTTATAATAGGTGTGTTTTTTCATATAATTTTTGGTTTGCTGGCAGGCAATTTTACCGGCGTGTTTGGTAAAATATTCTATTACCTAAGCATGAATACCCACTTTGAGAGCATCTCGCGAGGCGTTATCGACACAAAAGACCTTATTTATTTTGCATCGCTAACTTTTGCCGGAGTATTTTTGGCCGAAAAATCATTGCAATCAAAAACATCATAAAAAATTAAAATACTTAAAATTAAAGGTATTAAAAATGCCTTATAATTATAAAAATATAAAACTATGAAAACCAAAAGTGTAAGCTTATATATAATTTTTGTATTGGCTGCAATAGTGTTAGTCAATATAATATCCGACAAGCTTTTTGTAAGGTTAGATTTAACCGAGGACAACCGATATACATTGAGCGAAGCAACCAAAAACATTATTAAAAATTTGGACGAGCCGGTAACCATAACAGCATATTTTAGCGAAGACCTGCCCCCTGATATTGCAAAAACCCGACGCGATTTCAAGGAGCTGCTTACCGAATACAGCACCATCTCAAAAAACAAGATAATGTACCAGTTTATCAGTCCTAATGCCGACGAAGAAAAGGAGAAGGAAGCCATGAGCAAAGGCATTCAGCCGGTATTGATAAATATGCGCGAAAAAGATCAGGTTAAACAGCAAAAGGCATTTCTCGGTGCGGTAATACAAAAAGGCGAACAAACCGAGGTTATCCCCTTTATGCAGCCCGGTACGGCTATGGAATATGCCCTATCATCGGGCATAAAAAAGCTGAGTGTGGTAAATAAGCCAATTATAGGTTTTTTGCAAGGACACGGCGAGCCTGAGTTAAATGCATTACAACAGGCAATGGTCGAGCTTAATATTTTATACCAAGTACAGCCAATAAACCTCGAACAAAACGAAAATGCCCTTAACGGGATTACAACCTTGGCAATAGTGGCACCTACCGACACCATACCCGATACCGAGCTTGCACAAATTGACGCCTTTATGGCAAAAGGCGGAAGGGTTTATATAGCCATAAACCGCGTAAACGGCGAACTGCAACAACAACGCGGATTTACCGTCAATACAGGGTTAGAGACGTGGCTTTCGCAAAAAAACCTTATTGTCGAAAACAATTTTGTTATTGATGCAAACTGCGCATCGGTGGGCGTTCAACAAAAACAAGGCTTTTTCTCGTTTACCTCGCAGGTTCAGTTCCCATACATCCCGATAATATCAAAATTTGCCGACCACCCTATTACCAAAGGTTTAGAGCAGGTTGTTACACAATTTGTGAGCACAATGACATATACCGGCGACTCAACGGTTGCCTACACCCCGCTGCTAACAACATCTGAAAATGCCGGCACACTGTCGTCGCCGCTATATTTCGATATTCAGAAAAAATGGGGCAATAACGATTTCCCGTTGGCCGAACTGCCTTTGGGGGCTTTGCTCGAAGGTAAAATTGGCGGAAACGCATATACAAAAATGGTTGTTATTGCCGATGGCGACTTTGCCATAAACGGAGTAGGC
Source organism: uncultured Bacteroidales bacterium (assembly GCA_964419235.1). Taxonomy (GTDB): domain Bacteria; phylum Bacteroidota; class Bacteroidia; order Bacteroidales; family SZUA-534; genus GH45. The sequence continues at coordinate 7,184 of CAYQPP010000042.1, read as the reverse complement.
CAACAGGCACGCCAACAAAACAAAGACAATGTAAACCTTATGGTAAACTCTATCGACTATTTGAGCGACGATACAGGACTAATAGAGCTGCGCACCAAAGGTATAACCTCGCGCCCGTTAGACCAGATTGAAGATGGAAAAAAAGCGTTCTTGAAATGGTTTAACCTGCTTTTACCTATTTTGCTGATAATTATTATAGGGTTTATACGCAGCCAACAACAACGCAATTTACGCTATAAGCGGATGGAAGAAGGGTACATAGGTTAAATATCAATATTTGAATAAAAGCCCAAATAGCAAAACCGAAGAAAGGTGGGCTGTACCTATTTATCATTAATATTGAAAAAAATAGTAAAGTTTAACACAAAAATATTGACATATGAATTTTAAAAAAATATCGATAATACTTGCCGCACTGCTGCTTTTATTGGTAGTGCTTAAAATTAAAGACAAAAAACAGGGCGACAGGTCGTTCAAGGCCTATGTTGTATCAATCGACACATCAAAAGTCGATAAAATGTCCATAACACCAAAAGGGGCATCCGATAAGGTTGAGCTGTTTAAAAACGAAGGCTTATGGATGCTCAAACTGAATGGCAAAGATGTTCAGGCAAATATTGATATTATCGACGAACTGCTGTCGCAGGTAAGCTCGTTAAAAACAAAGAGCGTAGCCGCAACATCAAAAGAAAAATGGGGCGATTATGAGGTAACCGATTCAACGGGCACACGCATATCGATAAACAGCGGCAAAAAACAGCTTGCCGATTTTATGATTGGCAAATTCTCATATAAACAGCCTCAGGGGCAAAACCCTTACCAACAACAGCAAAACATACAAATGACGTCGTATTTAAGGCTTATAAACGAAAACGAGGTGTATGCCGTTGACGGCTATTTGAGCATGATGTTCAACCGCGACGCAAACTCGTTTCGCGAAAACTCGGTTGTGGTGGGCAAACCCGACAACTGGAACAAATTGATATTTAATTACCCTGCCGACAGTTCATTTACATTGGTAAAGCAAAACAACAAATGGATGGTAAACGGCATTTTGGCCGATTCGATGGCGATAAGCTCATACTTCTCGAAAATACGCATGCTCACAAACAACAATTTTGACGACGAAACATTTATTGATGCAAACCAACAGCCCGAAATGTCTGTCCGCATCGAGGGCGACAACTTTACCCCTATTATGGTTGATGCATATAAAAACAGCATGGGCGAACCGGTATTTACATCATCAATAAACAAAGGCAACTTAATGAAAGCCGGCAATACCAAACAGGCACTGTTTGTGGGACAACAGCAATTTATTAAATAGTCTTTGCAAAAAACGCCAATTACTGCGTTATTCTCGTTATGAAAACAGTCATTAACATAAAAGTTAACTCCTTGATTTTCATAACTTCGAAAGCCTTGTCTTTGACGTTTTTTATCAAAGACAGAGTTTTCTTGCTGACTCTAAAAAACACCACCTATATATTTGATTACCAAGCCTAACAGACGTTAAAATCTGTTAGGCTTTTTTATAATCTTATTATATACCTGTTAATAACAGCCTCAAATTTTCATACTTTTGTAGTATGTTTTTATAAAACTGTATCGCTACGTAACGCCGCCCTCTGGGCGGTTGTGATTACCACCTAAAGGGCGGTGTTACATGGCAAATAATAAATACCTGAGCTTTATCGCTACTGATTTATTGCACTTTTATGTACCGTTGTATTCAAAAAAAAACACAATAAAATGGCTATTAAAAACAAATTTGTTATATTGTTGTTTGATAACATTTTACAATAAAAACTATGCAGCAACCCAGTATTTCGGCAATTCAAATACGCGATTACAATTCAATAAAAGAACTTTCGGATATCTGTTTTGGGTCAAACTACCTTACCCTTAACCAACTGTACAAAACCGTATTAAACAACTGTTTTTACAGCAAGGTTATGGTAAATAATATTTTTGCCGGCTTTTGTTTGGCACAATGCTATAATGCCGACGACAAAAGCATTGGCTTTGATGTTAGCGAAACGCCCATGCAAAAAATAGCGGTTATAAAAACCATCGCCATTCACCCCAACTTTCAGCGCAAAGGGTATGGTACCAAACTGTTGCAACATATTATACACAAAATTGAGATACAAAAAAATGCCTGCTCAATATACTACCCCGCATGGAAAGAATCGGCATGCGATGGTTTTTGCAAATTACTGATAAACAAAGGATTTAAAGAGGTTAAAGAGTATAAAAACTATTGGTCTGCTGATAGTGTACAAAACAATTATAGTTGCGTTAAATGCGGCAACCCGCCGTGCAATTGCACTATGGTATTGTTTAAAAAAACATTGAATATATAAATTTTAACCGTACTAATTCCCATCAAGCTCAATGCCACGCTCTTGAATATTAACAGTTTTGGTCTTGTTGTTGTCGGCATAATAAAAAGTACCATAAATAATAAACGGATTCGAATCGTCAATTTCCATTGTAGGTATTAACTTATAGGTTACAACAAACTTTGACTGCGATGGCATATTCATCCACATATATTTAATTGTATTTTGCCTTTCATTAAATATAAAAATGGCATTGTGGCTTTTTACATTTTCAACTCTATAACCAATTGGTATTTTCTCTTGTATTTTGCCATACTTATTAAAATCGCCTTTATTAACCATTACATTTACAATTATTTCTCCATCCTTTTCATAAGGCACCTGACGGATGCATACCACCCCCTCCGATGTAAACTCATCGTAAGTAAATTTAGTCTCCTTTTTAAGCTCCAACAGATCTTCTTGGGTAGTTTCGCCGGGCAGTACGGTAATTACTTGAGGATAAATATTTGAGCGTAACGGTTCAGTACTTTTAATCCAGTTGGCAATACCCTTTATAACAAAATAACCCTCAATAGTTGGTGCAACCATAACGCTCATGCTTACTTCAACTACTTGGTTTACAGGGTAACTCAACCACTGAAAAGTAGCTTTTTGATTCTCGAATTTAAAATCGGAATTTATCGTTTTTTTAGAAATGGCTGTAAAACCATCGGGCAATTCAATTTGTAATCGGGCAACACCCTGCATATGGTTAGCAGGCAAACTAATTATCAGTAAGAATTCGTTACCGGCTTTTACCTTTTTGGGTGCTATAATTAAAATATCCTCTTCTTGACTCATTAATGGCTTGGCAATCAATAATATCAAACCAAAAAACAATAGAAAATGCCTTATCATCGAATTTTTTACTACTTTATAATTAATGAATGAGCAAAAGTAGTTTTTTTTATTTTTATTCAAAGTTTGGCTGACAAGTAATTTTTAATATTCCCTTAAATCCGCAGTTGTTAAAGTTAAATGCTTGATAACCGCGGCATAAGTGCTTTTTGAAAGTCTTACGTTTAATTACTATAATTATCTCTAAATCAACAACTCACATCGCAACTTGCGTATTTAAGGTATTCGTCAATCGGCAGCATTTAGGCGCATTTTATTAAAAAAATTCCGTACAAACTTCATATTCCGATTATTCAATACTCAATTTTTTGGCTCAACGCTCATTTACCCAACCCACTCGCTTAAATACAGCCAGCGGTTTTCCTTTTCAGGAAGCCGGTTTTCAATCTCCGACAGCCTTTTTGAGGCTTCAACAATTTCATCGGTTGATAATCCTCCCCCGCTCAATTTTTCTTCAATATCATTTTTCTCTTTTTCTAAAGCCTCTATCTCCGTTGTTAACGCATCATATTCCAACTGTTCCTTATATGAGAGTTTTGTTTTTTCTCTTATTACGGGCTCAGCTATTTGTATAGTTTTTTGTTTCTCCTCTTTTCTTTTTGTTAACTCATTATTATCAGCCCAAATTCTATACTGGCTATAATTACCCGGATAATCTTTTACCAAACCCCCTCCTTGAAAAACAAAAAGATGATCAACAATTTTATCCATAAAAAACCTATCGTGAGAAACAATTAGTACGCAGCCTTTAAATTCTGTTAAATAATCCTCTAACACATTGAGTGTCATTATATCCAAATCGTTTGTCGGTTCGTCAAGAATCAAAAAATTTGGGTTTCGCATTAAAATTATCATTAAATATAGGCGTCTTTTTTCGCCCCCGCTAAGTTTGTAAACATATGCATAGTGCATTGGCGGCGGAAATAAAAAGTAGTTCAGAAACTGTATTGGCGACAACCTACGACCATCGCCAATGGGAATATCTTCGGCTATCTCTTTTATTACGTCAATAACTCGCTGGTTTTCATCAAACGTTATCCCATCTTGGGTATAGTAACCAAAAACCACGGTCTGGCCAATCTCTATCCGTCCGCCGTTTAAAGGCTCTGACCCCGCTATGAGGTTTAACAGGGTGGTTTTTCCACTACCGTTTTCGCCAATAATGCCAACCTTTTCGCCGCGCTTAAAATTGTACGAAAAATCATTGAGTATTTTTATCTCCCCAAACGATTTTTTAAGGTTATAAATCTCAACCACCTTTTTACCCAACCGTGCGCTCTGCACATCAATCTGCATCTCATCCTTGTGCTTTGCCATTTGTGCAACCTGCTTTGTTTCATAAAACGAGTCGATGCGGTATTTTGCCTTGGTTGTACGGGCCATTGGCGACCTGTTTATCCAGTCTAACTCCTTTTTATATAGCGAACGGGCCTTGTCAATTTTTGAGTTTTCGTTGTAAATGCGCTCTTCACGTTTTTCTAAAAAGTACGAATAGTTACCTTTATACCTAAAAATCTGATTACTATCTAATTCGTAGATAATATTACAAACTCGGTCTAAAAAATAGCGGTCGTGGGTAACCATAATCAAAGTGCTCTTTGCATTTTTCAAAAAACCCTCTAACCACTCAATCATATCCAAGTCCAAATGGTTGGTGGGCTCGTCGAGTATCAGTATGTCAGGCTCATTAATAAGTACATTTGCCAAAGCCAAGCGTTTTTTTTGCCCACCCGACAATTCGCCCACCTTTTTATTTAATTCGGTAATTTTTAGTTGCGATAAAATCTGCTTCACCCTCACCTCATAGTCCCATGCCTTAAGTGCATCCATATTATGGATTGCGGCATCCAACCGTTCGTTATTGTTATCATTGCATGCTTCTTCGTACTCTTTTATTGCCGAAATAACCTCGTTTGATGATAAAAAAACCTCGTCAATTACCGAAATATTGGGGTTTAACGGTGGATATTGTTCTAAATACCCCACCGAAATACCGTTTCTGAATATAAGGTTTCCGCTATCGGGAGTATCTTTGCCTCCCAATATTTTAAGCAGCGATGTTTTACCTGCCCCATTACGTGCAATAAGTGCTACCCGTTGGTCTTTATCAATGGTAAAACTAATATTCTTAAATAGTACCAAGTCGCCAAACGATTTGGTTAAATTGTCAATTTGTAAATAGTTCATGCTTAATAAATAATCAGTATTTAACCTGTCTTTTAATAATAGTATAAGGCTCAGTTAATTAAAGCTAATATTATTGAATAAAAAAACGGTTAAATGTACTATAAAAATGATATAAAAAAACAATAAAAAACCGCCATGCAGGCGGTATTATAATAAAATAAGTAATTTACAACAAAACTAAGCCGGCTCGTGCACCAACTCTTTAACGCGGGTTATAAGCTTATCGAGTTTTAACGGTTTTTCAAAATAATCGGATGCCCCCAATGCCTTTGCCCTTTTTTCGTCCTCAAATTGGCTGCGGGCAGTAACCATAATTACAGGTATTACCGCAAGTTTTTCGTTTTTCGACATCTGTTCCAAAACATCATAACCCGACAGCCCGGGCATCATAATATCGAGCAGTACCAAATCAATACTCTTTTTCTTTAATATTGTTAAAGCCTCCTCACCGTTAACTGCTGTTGATATTCTCATATCCAGTCCTTTTAAAGCACTCTCCAATAGTAGGTTATTGGTAGATGAGTCATCAACTAATAATATATTAGGTATTGCGTTTCTCATATAGAATGTATTTTAATAATATAAAACTATGAACGGCACATGGCTAAATTAAAACAAAATAATAAATAATTGGTTATCCTTATGCTATTTATTAAACTTAATAAAAAAGATTTTACTCTGATTTATAAAATTAAGTAAACAAATTGTAAATTCACCTATAAAAAAACAACATTGAGCTTAGGATTTTTTATGATATAACTCAAATTTAGGTATATTTAAGGCAAATTATAAGAAAAAGAGATGATTGAGCAGATACAAAAAGAGTTTTCACCCTGGTTTGATAACTTATCGGAAGAGTTATTGCAAAAAGTTTATGACAACCAAGTAAGCTTATCATATAACAAAGGTGAGATTTTGAGCAAGCAGGGAGGGTTTGCATCTCATATTGTTTTTTTGACACAAGGGCTTATAAAAATATATAAAGAGCACAACGACAAAAACTTAATACTAAAAATTGTAAAACCCGGTGAGTTTATTGGGCTCACATCATTATATAATAAGGGGCTTTTTAATTATAGCGCCGCCAGTATCGACAGTTCAAAGGTTTACTCGATAAGCGCCGATATTATTAAATACTTAATAAAAAACAACCCTGATTTTGCCGAAATGATAATTGGGCAGATAAACCTGAATATGTCGCAATTTTTTGAACGCATTATCAGTCTAACCCAAAAGCAGCTGCACGGACGCATAGCCGATGTAATACTACATTTATCGCGTGAGATTTACGAAGCCGATAAATTTAATATGCTGCTTACCCGGCGCGACATTGCCGAGTTTTGCGGCATGTCAACCGAAAGTGCAATTAGGATACTAAAAGAATTCCACAACGACAAGATAGTGAATATTGAAGGCAAAAACCTTGAAGTAATAAGCTACCAGCTACTTGAGAAGCTAAGCGAGGTTGGGTAGTTATTTTGTAGGCACACCAAACACCCGACACAAAACCCTTTAAATTTTTGGTTTAATAATTTTACTTACCACAGAGGCGCAAAAGTTTTGTCCGCTAATTTCACGAATTACATGCCTATAACACACATGAGGTCAACTCCCGTAACATTGGACAACGAAGCGCCTGCTTCGTTTTAAATGTTTGATTATCTCATAGCAGGCGCTATGAGTTCCTATGGCAGTAACAAACTTTTAAGCGTGCTTGCACTTCGAAGCATTGCGATAAACAGATAAACAAAA
>CAYQPP010000041.1:7968-16642 GCA_964419235.1 uncultured Bacteroidales bacterium | reverse complement strand
ATTTGTTAAAAATACAAAATTATTTGTGGAATTTGCGTTTTCACAAATAATCATTTGTAAAAATTGTAAAATACAATACTATTATATGGAATTTAATATGCAACCATTTGCAAAAAAATTATCTGACATTAAATCAATAATTTTACTATTTTTACGCTCTTTATAAATTAAAGGTTAAACAACTTATTTCTATAAAATATTGTGAAAAACAGATTAAGTATCATCCTCTTCTTTGTGTTTTGGGCATTGTCATTAATGGCTCAAAAGCAAGTTATATCGGGCAAAATAATTGATGCAGGAACAAAAGAGCCTGTGCCTTTTACAAATATCTATTTTCAAAAATCGTTAAAAGGCACTGTTTCTAATATTGACGGAAAATTCTCAATTGAGTATGATGGCACTAAAGATTCGCTTGTTTTTTCGGCTGTGGGATATAGAACCCAAACATTTTGCCCCTCAAAAATAAAACAAAAACGGTTAAATGTTAAGTTAAAGCAAATAAATATTCAAATTAAAGAAGTAAGGGTTAAACCAAGAAAAACAAGGGCACATGAGCTATTGCGCTTAATTCACGAGCACGAGAAGGAGAACAATACATATTATTTTAAGGGTATTGAAGGTGATGAATACAACCGCGTTAGTATAATGTTTTCAAGAATTGACAACAAAATAAAAGACAATAGATTATTTAAAAAAACGCAGGGGGCTTTTATTGACGAGTCGGACTCTACATGCTCTGTACCTGTTTTAATGTCAGAAGATGTTGGCCACTTCCTTTTGCCTGCCGATGGCTCGGAACGAATTGTTGAGAGGATAAACGAGAAAAAAATAGGATTGGACATTTTTGATGGTGCCGACATGACGGATATTACTGATGAAATGACTACCAACCAGAATTTTTACAAACAATTTATTCCACTATTAGGAAAGAATTTTGCCAGCCCAACTTTTGTAAATGCAAGGTTTTACTATAAAATGTGGGTAAGCGACAGTGTTATTGTAAATAATATGAAACAGATAAGAGTCGATTTTCGTCCGAAACGAAAAAAAGATCTTGCATTTTATGGCTATTTTTGGGTTGAAGACAGCTCATTTGCAATAACCGATATTTATGTTGAGTTAAGCCCTAAAGCCAATATTAACTACATTAGGGGAATACGCATACATAATGTTTACGAAAAAACTATAAATAACAAATGGTATTTTAAAAACAAATATACCGAGCTGATTTTTGATTACACACCGGGTACCGATACTCTTAAAAAAGTTACAACTTATGTGTCAAAGGTCTCCAGTTACCGGAATTTAAAAGCCACGGATAAGAATTTTTTACATGACAACCTTGTTGCAGCCAAAGGGGCTGCTCAGTTAAAACAGCCTAATGTTGAAAACTCCGATGAGTTTTGGGCACAAAACCGTTTTGTTGAGCTTGATTCAACCGAGAGGCAGATTTATGCAAGCATTGACACATTAAAAAACAATAAATTTATTCAAGCTTTCGATAAAACGGTAAATATGTTTTTAACAGGCTACTGGACATCGGGAAAAATAGATTATGGACCGTACCTCGATTTTTACCGCCGCAACAAATTGGAGGGGCACAGGGTTACCTTGGCGATGCGCACAAGCAGATTTTTTAAGGAAAACTATACTTTTGGCGGATATTTGGGCTATGGCTTTAAAGACAAAAAAGCAAAATATGGTGTTAAAGCTCGCTATAAACTTAATTGGCGATTATATTCAGTAGTTGGCGTTGATGTCTGGTACGATGTTAAAAAAATAGGCGATAACGAAAACCTCAAACTTGTAAAAGAGAACTCATATAGTAGCGGCGAAGACAACCTGATATCGGCAGTTACTTCAATAAACCCAAACGATAAACTGTCGGAAAAAAAATATGCCGGCGGCTGGTTTGAGCATGATTTAAAAAACGGTATAACTACAAAATTTAAGCTTTTTACAAGCCGCACTTACGAAAGCCCATATGTTAGATTTATTCACGACAATAATAATGTAGATTATATAAATCAGTTTGCGGGCTCGGTAAATTTGCGGTTATCGTTTAAAGAGAACTATTTAAACGAGTATTTTAAGCGAGTTTACCTTGGCAACAAATACCCTATTTTTAATATCAATACCGAGTTTGGGATTTGTAAAACCGATTATACCCAAAACCCATATTTAAAACTGCATGCCACAATGAAGCACAAACTCAGACTTGGAATGGGATTTATTAAATATTTGTTTGAGGCAGGTAAAATATTCGGAGACGTGCCTTTCCCTATGCTTGAGATACACCGCGGAAATGAAACTTTTGGAATGGCTCGGTATAATTTTAATATGCTCAATTATTTGGAATATGCGAGTGATACTTATGTAAATTTTCACGGCACATATAATTTTGGAGGTATTATTTTTAACCATATCCCCCTGTTGCGAGTATTGAATTTACGAGAAGTAATTTCGTTTAAGGGTATTTTAGGAAATTTAAGTGATAGACACAGAGCAATACTCGACTACCCAACCGGAATGTCAAAAGTTGTTGAGCCTTATGCCGAAATAGGCATTGGCATTACAAACATTGGGCAATATGGACGCATTGAATATGTTTGGAGGCTAAGCGACAGAAATAAACCCGGCATTATGCTTGAGGGTATCAGATTTAGGTTTGAAGCAGGCTTTTAAGCTATTTTACCGCTTTATCATGGATTGTGCATAATTCAATAAAAACAAAATTTTCCGGCTTAATAACTCTTTTTTAATTATTTTTGCGGCACTATTTTTAAAAATCTAAATTACAGAAGTATATGAAAAAAGCAGAAATCCATACCGAAAAAGGGATTATGAAAGTTGAATTTTATGAAAAAGATGCCCCAAAAACCGTTGATAATTTTATTACGTTAGCAAATAAAGGTTTTTATAACGGGCTTACCTTTCACAGGGTTATTCCTAATTTTGTTATTCAGGGCGGTTGCCCCGATGGCACAGGAGCCGGTGGTCCCGGGTACAGTATCGATTGCGAACTTGATGGCGATAACCAATATCACGACAAAGGGGTATTGAGCATGGCACATGCCGGTCGCAATACAGGTGGCTCACAATTTTTTGTTTGCCATAACCGCGAAAATACATCTCATCTCGACCGACAACATACTTGTTTTGGAAAAGTTTACGAAGGCCTTGAAGTAATAGACACTATTGAAGCCGGCGATAAAATAAATAAAATTGTTATTGTTGAAGAGTAAAAACATAAGTGGAATTACTCAATTTGGGTAATAATTTTAGTTTTTCTTTAAAAAATAAGTAGTTTCTGAAAATATACTAATTATAAAAAGGGCTGCAAACAGAAGTATTGCAGCTCCTTTTTATTGCCTTCTCAACCCCTCCCTATAAAAATCAGCATTTTTACCTATTTAATTAACTGTATATTTGCACATTCAATAATGTAACAAATAGGTGAAAAAGGCAATTATAATAATTCTAATTTTTAATGTTTTAAGGTTAATTATTCTACCTTTTGTTAATATTTTGCCTAATGAATCATTTTTTTTTACCGGTAACAACACATCTGTTTTTTTAAAACTTGCCGCAATACCATTTAATAATGGATTATTAGGCATTTCAAGTTTTATTGTCAATAAAAACATAATATTTGTCAGGGTAGTATGTTTTTTGCTTTCGTTAATATCACAATGGGCTTTATACCTCTTAATCTCAAAAATAATCCGCACCGACAGAAAATACTTTTCGTGGGTAGTAATGGTTAGTATTTTTTCGATTACCTATACTGCAATTACCTCCTTAACCAATACCCTTTTATTACTGTTTTGGGTTTTAAGCATACTAACTTTATATAATGCCGTTTTTCAGGGCGACAAAAAATCGTGGGCTATTTCAGGTATTTTTATGGGCATGGCCTTATTAAATAAATTATCGGGTTTGGCGTTGCCTGCCGGACTGTTTTTGTTTTTAATATTCTCATCGCGCTACCGCAAATACTTATTTACACCTTGGCCATATATAACGTTGCTGTTAACTATGGTATTTTCGTTACCCATGTTAATGGGTATGTATAAAAGCTCAAGTGTTTTAATACAAACCAGCCAAATTGAAGCAGTATCACATCTGTTTAATATTTCGATAAACCAATATACAGGTTTTGTGGGTTTTCAGATAATACTTATTTTTCCGATTTTATATATTGGGCTTTGGTGGGTTACCTTTAAGTATTTTGGGCGTATTTTTAAAAAGCCAAATCAAGTAAATTCCGAATTATGGTTTTTATTTGCATTTTTTATACCCCTTTTTACAGGGTTTCATTTAATATCAATATTTGGGCATGTCGATTTTTTTGGGCTGATACCGATTTATATACCCGGAATGATAGTATTGCTCAAGTTAATTAAAAAGCCGTGGATGGCTTGGTCGTTTGGTTTTTCGATAATTAGCCATTTATGGTTGGTTTTTGGACTGCTTTTTTCAGGTTAGGCTTGAATGTTTAAGCAATTAGATTAATTTTACCGCATATTTATTAATAATTATATTATGGCTGATACTTCAGATTTTAGAAATGGATTATGTTTTGAATTTAATGGCAAATTAGTAACCATTGTTTCGTTTCAACATGTTAAGCCCGGAAAAGGCCCTGCTTTTGTTAGAACCAAGTTAAAAAATATTGAAACCGGCAAGGTTATTGACAACACATTCTCGTCGGGTGTTAAAATTAAAACCGTACGAATTGAGAGGCGGGCATACCAATTTTTGTACAAAGACGATTTGGGCTTCAATTTTATGAATACAGAAACTTTTGAGCAGATTCCTATCCCCGAAAAGCTGATTGATGCCGCCGAACTGTTAAAAGAGGGGCAAGAGTGTGAAATAGTATTCCATGCCGAGAATGAATTGCCGCTACAGGTTGATTTACCGCCATTTGTTGAAATGGAAGTTACTTATACCGAGCCCGGAATTAAAGGCGACACAGCTACCAATGCGCTAAAGCCTGCCACTATCGAAACAGGGGCTACTATTATGGTGCCGTTGTTTATTAACTCTGGCGAAAAAATAAAGGTTGATACCCGCGACAAGTCTTACGCCGAAAGGGTTAAAAAGTAAAAATTAGCAAATCATTATATTTATTAGCTCATTTTTTTGTATTTTGGTTTTTATATTTTGAAGTAAATATTTTATGTCAGCAAAAGCCTCATTACGACGGTTACAATTTAGTAATTTCAAACTCGATGTACTGCTTAACATTACATTGGCAATAAACGAGAACCTGCCGGTTGACGATCTTTTGCACCAATTTGAGTCAATATTGTGCAAAGACCTCAACATTGGCAAAGTTTTGATTTACAGGTATAACGAAAAATGGGACTGTATTCTTTCATCGGGTATCCACCGTAATGTTGCCGAGGGGATAAGGGTTGAGACAGATTTATTGTACTACAAACAGATAACAAATTTAACCGTTACATTAAACCCTAATTTAGAGATGTTTGATGTTATTATTCCGGTTTACCACCACGAAACCCCCATTGCCTATGTAATAATTGGCGATATTGATGAAGAGCGCGCCGGAATGAGCCCCACGATAAAACACCTACATTTTGTTCAAACACTTGCCAATATAATTGTAGTTGCCATTGAAAATAAAAGGCTTTTTGACGAAAATGTAAAGCAGGAAGCCTTGCGCAAAGAGCTTGAACTTGCATCGCGTATGCAAACAATGCTTATTCCAAACCCTGCCCTACTGCCAAACAACGATAAAATTAGAGCATCGGCTTATTACCTGCCGCACTTTGAGGTTGGTGGCGACTATTACGATTTTATAAAGCTGAACGATACCGAATATGGATTTTGCATGGCTGATGTTTCCGGAAAGGGGATTTCGGCAGCTTTGCTTATGTCGAATTTTCAGGCCAATGTGCGAGCACTGTTTTCAGCAAATTTGCCATTGCAAATAACTATTAACAAGCTTAACGACAGGGTAATGGAAAATGCCAATGGCGAAAAGTTTATTACACTTTTTATAGGCAGGTACAATACCACAACACGCGAGCTTGAATATATTAATGCGGGGCATAACCCATCGTTGTTGTTCACAAAAGACACCAATAAAACACAAATGCTTACCGACGGCTGCACAGGTGTTGGCATGTTAGATGAAATTCCGAAAATAATAGTAGGCAAAACTACCATTGCACCCGGCAGTAAATTAATTTGTTATACCGATGGTATTGTTGAGCTTGAGAATGACAAAAAAGTAGAGTTTGGCACATCAATAATGGAGAAATGCATGATTAAGGATGAAAGCATAAATATTATTATTGATGAAATAATTGAAAAACTTAACCAACATAAAGGAGCAAACGATTTTTTTGATGATATTTCATTAATGGGAATAGAGTTTCATTAAACTTTTTGACGCTATTATGTTACCAAACGTATTTTATGCTATACTAATATTGCCATCAAGCAATTCAACATTAAAATTAACTTTAGCTTTCAACGCTTTAAAAACCCTCAAAACAGTTTCCAAAGTTACATTTTTTGTATTTCTTTCAAGTCTTGATATTTGAGATTTTTGCACCCCTATCAGTTTACCCAGTTCTGATTGAGTTAAATGTCTTTCTTTCCTCGCCTGTTTTATCATCTCTCCTAATATATCAAGCTTAAGTTCATATTCAAACTTATCTCGTTTTTCAGTCCCTATTTTTCCAAGATGTTTATCTTTTGCCTGATCTAATGTGTACATTTTCAAAGGCTCTGTATTTTTCATAATTATCAATTTTTCTTTTTCTGTTCAAAATACCTTTTCATAATCTGTTTTGCTTTTTCAATCTCTTTTTTAGGAACTCTATCTGTCTTTTTGATTATTCCATGAGTTGAAACAACTACTGTATGGTAACTATCAGTCTTATCCCAAAATGACAACAATCTATATTGCAACCTACGATACTTTGCCCTAAACTCCCAAATCTCACCATCCAATTTTTTAAATAATTTAGGGTCATTGACATATGTGGCTTTTTCAATATTGTAAAGTATCTTATCTTTTATTTTTTCATCTAAATTATTTAAGAGTGTCCAAACTTCCTCAAGTAAAATAATTTCAAATTTTTGCTGCATAAGATATTTATTGTTACCAAAACAATATACAAATATAGCTAAAAGTATTAATATATAGAAACTTTTGTATAACAATCCCCTCTCTTAATATGTTTGATAACGTTTAAACAAATCCCCTCAACAACTCAATCTCCTCAGCCCACCCCTGTTCATTTGGTGTTTCTAAAATTAAAGGAATATTATTAAACCTGTCATCGCTCATTATCCTTTTAAAAGGCTCAACCCCCAAAAAGCCCTTGCCTATTATCTCATGGCGGTCAACCCTACTGCCAAGCTCTTTTTTTGTGTCGTTAATATGCATGCCTTTCAAAAACTCATAACCAATGGTTTCGTCAAAATGTTGCCAAACCTGTTCAAAACCATCCTCTGTTTTTAAATCGTAGCCTGCCGAATATGCATGGCATGTGTCGATGCAAACGCCAACCCTGCCTTTATCTTCAACACTATCAATAATAAAACCTATTTGCTCAAAACTAAAGCCGAGGTTACTGCCTTGCCCTGCCGTATTTTCGATAACCGCAATTACCCCTTTGGTTTTGTCAAGCGACATATTTATCGATTCGGCAATGGTAAGCAAGCATGTCTCCTCATCAATTTTTTTAAGGTGACTCCCTGGATGAAAATTCAGCCTGTCTAACCCTAACTGCTCGCAACGCTGCAATTCATCTAAAAATGCCATGCGCGATTTTTCAAGCGGCTCTTTTTCAGGATGCCCTAAATTTATCAGGTAACTATCGTGCGGCAATATCTGTTCGGGTTTAAAGCCAAATTTTTCGCAATTAGCCTTAAAGTTATAGATACCTTCTTTTGTAAGAGGTTTTGCAACCCATTGGCGTTGGTTTTTTGTAAAAAGTGCAAAAGCATTTGCACCAATTTTGTTTGCATTTACAGGGGCATTTTCAACACCGCCTGATGCACTGACATGGGCTCCAATATATTTCATACAATCTTATTTTTATAAAACAAAAATAGTTTTTTGAATATTAACCATCAATTTTTTATAAAAAATACTATTTGTGGTGCTAATAATCAACAACTGTCAACAAAATTACAAAGTATATGAATTAATCAAGCTAAATATGTTATAAACAGATAAAAGTTACCATAACTTTTATTATTTTTGACGATTCAAAAAAAACAAAACAGTTATGGAAGAAAATAAAAACCAGTACAAATTTGACTCGGTTGATTTAATACTCTATTTGTGGAATAAAAAAATTCCGTTGTTAATACTTACAGGCATTGCCGCCGTGGTATCAATTATTGTATCGTTAACTATCGACGAAAAATACAAATCGGAGGTTATTCTTTTCCCTGCTGCGTCGGGGTCGGTATCTCAAGACCTGCTTTCATCATCGTACTCTGAAAAGAGCATACTTAAACTGGGTGAAGATGAGGAAGTTGAACAACTGTTGCAGATATTGAACTCAGATGATATTCGTGATAGGATTATTGAAGATTATGATTTAATGAACCATTATGAGATTGACTCACGCTACCCGATGACAACGCTTTATAAAACTTATAGCGAGAATATAAATTTTGT
>CAYQPP010000041.1:4026-7868 GCA_964419235.1 uncultured Bacteroidales bacterium | reverse complement strand
TTCAAAAGCGGGTAAACGAAATAAAAAAGAAACTTTAATTAGTTATTTGTGCTAAAACAAATTAACAAATGGTGGGTATATGGCGGGGCAATTTTATTTATTTTGCTTAATGCCCTGTTTATATACAAAGAGTTTTTTTATTTCAGTATTATACCTTTTGTATTATTATTGGTTATAGCTGCGTTTTTGGCTTTAGACAAATTGCTGCTTTTTGTTGTTTTTCTTGTTCCTTTGTCGGTTCCATTAAGCGAACTAATATCGGGCTTGCCAATTGATATGTTTTTGCCTACCGAGCCATTATTAGCAGGTATGTTGTTAATATTTTTGCTTAAATTGGCTTTTGAGGGCAATTTTGACAAGAAAATATTAACACACCCTGTTTCAATAACTATTTATTTATACTTAACGTGGATATTGATTACTACATTGACCAGCACAATGCCTTTAGTGTCAATTAAGTTTTTTATCTCAAAATTGTGGTTTATTGCAGCCTTTTATTTTATTGCAACACAGCTTTTCAGGAATAAAAACAACGCCCAAAGATATTTCTCATATTATGTTTATGGTTTAATAATAGTTGTAATTTATGCCCTATACCGGCATGTAACTTTTGGCATTTTCGATCAAAAAATTGCCCACTGGTCGGCCAATCCTTTTTATAAAGACCACACATCATACGGTGCCATACTTGCTTTTTATATCCCCCCAATAATTACAATGACATTTTTTAAAGCAAACTCGACACGGAAAAAATTCGCATTTGGCACAATACTGTTTATTTTATTTCTTGGAATAATTTTTTCATATTCGAGGGCGGCATGGGTAAGTTTAATTGCGGCTTTTGGTATTTGGACAATAATAAAACTCCGTATTAAACTTTGGGTAATAGTATCGGGAGTTGTGGTGTTAGGTATTTTTATAGCATTATTGGGCCCGGGGATAGCACGCGATTTAAAATCGAACAAACAGGACTCATCAACCAATTTTACCAAACATATACAGTCAATATCAAATGTATCAACCGACGCATCGAACCTTGAGCGGTTAAACCGTTGGAACTGTGCTATACGAATGTTTAAACAAAAACCTTTTTTTGGGTGGGGCCCCGGAACTTACATGTTTAATTATGCCCCTTTTCAAATATCGAGCGAAAAAACAATTATTAGCACAAATATGGGCAATAAAGGCAATGCCCACAGCGAATACTTAGGGCCCTTGTCGGAACAAGGTGTATTTGGCACCCTATTTTACTTATTAATAATTATTGCAACCATAGCAACAGGCATTCGTGTAATTAAAAAAACTAAGTCGTATGAGCTACGAAGCCTTGGTTTTGCTGCATTAATGGGCTTAATTACCTATTATTTTCATGGGATACTAAATAATTTTCTCGACACCGATAAGGCATCAGCTCCTTTTTGGGGTTTTACCGCCCTGCTTGTGGCAATTGATGTATATCATACGAATAAAAAAAGAGATACTGAAGAAGTGTCATAATTTTTAATTATTTTTAACTTTTATTATTTTATAAACATAGTTATGAAACAGTTCGGCAGCTAAGGTAAATATCAACACATAGTTATTACAAAAAGGTACAATATTTACTTCAGTCAGGACACAAATTTTATACAGATGAAAAATTTTATATTTTTTACTATTATTTTGGCTATAGTTAGTTCATGCTCTTTAAATGCTAAAAAAGCAGATAATAATAAGCTTAAAAAAGGGGTTGTGAAAAGCCGTACGGTGTATGATAACTCTTTTTATGGCTTTGATTTAGTTTATAATGAACAAAACCAAATTTCTAAAATAGTTGATTCATCGGACAACAGTTATATTAACTGTGCATATAATGAAGAAGGCTTGCCAATAAAATTTGAATATTATTTTGATGGGGTTTTATCGAACCATAAAGATATAGATTGGTTTGCTACCGATTCATTATATATTACCAAGTATAATATTTTAGGCGACAAGGTTATTGAAAATTATCGTGAAACATATTATTATAACAAGGACAAGCAGTTAGCAAAAATAGTACGCTTTAAAAAAGACAGCTTAGGTACTTGGCAAAAAAGGGGATCGATGTATGAGTTTAATTGGGAGAATGGCAATATGGTAAAAATAGAGTGCTATGTGCCGGTTGATTATTCAACCAACGATACAATAATAACAAATAATGAGATTAAACATGGACATTTTTTTGATTTAGATGAAATATCAAATGATATAATTGAAAGTGGTTACTCACTTTTTTATGAATCGGCTTACACATATGACAATAAAAATAACCCATATAACAACACATCGGTTTCTATGCTGATTCTTCCAAACGAAAGCAATATATCGGTTAATAACCCTGTTAAGATTGAAAAGAGATATGCAGACGGAGAGGTAATTAATTTTGAGCTTAAGTATGAATATAACGAGGATAATTACCCTACCATGACTTATATTAGTGTTACATCAAATATTGAGATGCTTAACAAAGTTGAATATACAAGGCATTTTGTTTATTGATTTGTGTGATTTGATAAAACGGTAAAGCTAAAAGCGCTACCTTTGTTGGGCTCGCTATTAATTGTTAGGGTTCCTTGGTTTCGTTCAATAAAATTTTTACTCAGCTTTAATCCTATTCCTGTACCTTTTTCGTTTTCGGTACCGGGGGTAGTGTAATGAATGTCGGGGTTGAATAGTTTTTCAATAATATCCGGGGTTATTCCCGTTCCATCATCTTTTATTGTAATTTTAACTTGGTCGCTGTTTTCATTGGCATCTATAACAATTTTACCTGAATTTTCTGAAAATTTTATGGCATTTGACAGTAAATTACGCGTTACAACCTGAATCATCTCATAATCGGTAAAAACATCAATTTTATTATCAACATTATTTAAAACAGTTATCTGTTTTTGCACAATTCTCGACTCTAATTGGGCTACTGCATCGGTAATTAACTTACTAAGCTTAAAAGATGTGGGGTTAACAACTATTTCGTTTAACTGTGAGCGTGCCCAATTAAGCAAATTATTGAGTAATTCGTTTGCTGCACTTGAGGCTTTATAAATTTCAGGGATAAATTTTTTGTAATCATCGACTGTTAACCCTATGTCTTTATTAACCAAAAGCTCGCACAAATTAGTGATACTGCCAACCGAACCCCGCAAATCGTGCGATATTATTGAAAACAGGCGGTCTTTTGCTTTATTTGATAGAGCCAGCAATTCATTAGCTTTTTGTATTTCAATATTTTTTTCTTTTAAAACTAAATCGTTTTTTTCTTTTAGCAGCAACAAAAATAGTATTGTACTTAAAAATGTAACTAACAAAAACGATGAAAATGCAAGGTTTTGGATTACTCCTTGCGAAGTTAATGTAATGTCTTTTACAAAGAAAATTGCCGCCAGCCCACGGGTAAAAAGTATGCTTGAAAGGTAAAAAAACAGTATAGTAGAAATAATATGCAACTTGCTTTTGTTTCTATATTTTAGCAAAAATATAAAACCTGTCAAAAAAATAACCCCATTTAAAAATGATGATATCGCTATTTTTATTTGATCGGAAGTGTTTGCTAAAACAACAAAAAATATTGATGATGCCAATGCCAGAATAAAAAATACCTGTTTATTGAATTTTATATTTTTTTGTGAATAAGAAAATATTGAATATACCTCTACCGCAATACCCAAAAAGAGCAATACATTGGCCAGTAATATTGAAAAAATATTTGAAATTTGATCTCTAAAGCACATTAATAGCCATGCAAAACCCATAAACAATTTTCCGAAAGTATAAACTTTAATGAGAGTGTTTTTTTGATGGCTGCTAAAAATAAAAAACAA
>CAYQPP010000041.1:0-3926 GCA_964419235.1 uncultured Bacteroidales bacterium | reverse complement strand
AAAAAACAATATTGCAAATATCTTAAAACTCAAAAACAGCCTTAACCCCAACTCCATGGAACTCTGAGCCTTTAAAACCGGCGAATACTCCTATTTCGCCCGCAAAAAATATTTGCCCTAACGAGTAGCCTACTTCATAGTATGGATTGTGCCCGTCAACAAAAAGGCAGTTAAAAAACAGGTTCTCTGTCCAAAACTGGTTGCTTACCCACGGCAGCCTTTTAAGTATTAAAAACTGAGTGGTATATTGAAAATGCCCTTCAGCAAACTTTTTAGCCGTACTATATTCATAATTATTTAGCAACAGGTAACTTGTTTTAATATTCTCAACGCTAAAAGGTTGTTCAACGGTTTTAAAATGCTTAAAATTCGAAAAATGTATATTTTTTGTATCAAGGTAAATTCCTGCATTTACCTTATATTGGATTGATGACACCCCATAAAAATCAATATTTTGCTTTACACTAAAGTTAACAAAATGATATTGCGAAAACGTATTGTCAAAAGGTATTGCATAGGCATAAAAAAGCCCGAAGGTTGGCCATTTCGATTTTAAATAACGCTTTTTGCCTTTGTTAATACGATAATAGTATTTGGGCGTGTAAACAATACCCGTGCTTATTTTAAACAAGTTTTGTGGATTTAAGTTGGCAGGTGTAATTTCGTTATTTACAGGTATATTCGGGTCGTACAGTTTATCAGGGTATAGTATCGAAAAATTTGTTTGGTTGCTGAGCGTGTCGGTTTTTTGCCATTTGCAGCCCAAATGCCACTCTGTGCCGTTGGCAATATCAATGCGGTTGGTGGCACTAACAAATGTGTTTTTATATAACTTAGTGTATGATTTTTTAAAAAAAAGGTTGTAAAGTGCGTTCAGGTTTTCATTTATTCCGTTGCGCCCTTGAAAATTGCTTGCCAAATGCCCTCCTTTAATAGAAAAACTCCCACGCTTTAATGGGCTATATGTTATCCACAAGCTACCTTTCCCAAAAATCTGATTGCGCTCCCACGAATAGCCACCCATTCCTTTAAACTCCATAAACCCTATACTGTCGTACCGCAAACGCATTTTAACCGATTGTTTTATCTGCAAACCATCAACAGGATTAAACCCAATGTTGCGCGTGGCAATAAGCCCCGGGTAATATGCATAGAATTTTTTGCTGCGCTCCCATTCGCTATTACCAAAAGCGGCTGTGTTAAGTATTTTTGAAAATGTTGAGGTTGAATCCTCTTTTTCTTCTTCCTCAACAATTTTTTTATAACTGATCTTCTCTTCGTCTGATGCAGGCACCGGCCTTACCGAATCCCAATACATCGAATCTCTGACAAGGGCATCTTTTTTTACTATCTGCTTATAGGTTGATATAATTTCAAGCGGGTCGTCCTTTTCCGATTCTTCAAGCAATATTGCCTTTTTTGCCATCAGCTTTTGCATTTGCACCATTTCGCGGTTGGTAAGCTCGTTGGTCTTATACAATTTTTCAAGTTTTTTTTCAATTTCGTCAACTTTTGGGTCTTTAACAGGCTGTTTGTTTGTAATTTCAGTTTTAACTATTTCATTAATATTAATAGCCTGAGCTGTATTGTTTTTGCTAAAATTGGGATTTAGCACAACCGAATTGTATTTAATTGTGGTTGTGTAGGTTGCATCGGCTTTAACACCCATAAAACTTATTTTAGCCTTTACAAAAAAGCTTACCGGAAAATAGCTGTTGCCTTTTACCGGAGCATAATGCTGTTTTATTTTGAGCTCCATGTAGGGTGGTTTCAAAAACAAATCGTAACTATACATGCACCATAAATCTTCAATAATATATAAATACCCCTCAAACAACACTTTGCTTTTTCGTTTGGGTATTACCTTAATTTTGTCGATAAACCAAGCACCATCTTGCAAAAGCCCTTCAAACCGAAAATTGTAATGCGAAAAAGCATTTGGCGAAAATGGCGATATGTATAAGTCTTGCGATTCATAAATACTGCCTGAAATCATCTCAATAACCGGAACATCGCTGTCGCCGATGGGGAACGAGTTATTTACCGAAATAACCTCTTGCACATAATTGTCGGGTGCCTCAAATGTTATTCGGTTTATCGATTCGTTTACATATGTTTTACCAACCTCGGGGGGTTCGCCATTTACCTCCATGTGCTTTTTCAATATTTTGGGAATTTTTGTTGCCTTTACCGAGCCTTTTATATAAACCTCTGATGTGTATGATTTTGCTTGGTTCATAAACCCGGGGGCACGTGCAATGGCTTTGCGCATTATTGAATATGCAGGGTCTTCATTATCGGCCCTAACCGTAACCCCTGCCAAAATATACGATTGTATATTCAGTTCAATATTTAATACCACATCACGGTTTTCAATAATAACAGTATTTGTTTGCGGCGAGTAGCCCATAGCCCTAAACGATATTGTGTATGTGCCGGGTTTTACGTGTATTTCGTACCTGCCTTGCTGATTTGCACAGGTTCCTGTTTGCAACTCATCAATGTAAATTGTGGCAAAAGCAACAGTTTTTTTCTCGTAATTGGTAATTACACCTTTAATTACCTGCGAAAAAAGACTGAATGGTAATAAAAAACTTATAAGAAGCAGCGTTTTTTGAGCCATAGTTTTATTTTAAGTAATTTTACATAAAGATGACGGCTATGTTTAAAAAAAGTTGCGCCTAAAGTATATTATTTATGATAAAGAGAAAAATATTTTTATTTTTGTGTAACATTTCCTAATATTGATTGTCTTTATATAAAACCAAAAATTAAAAAAGAGATGTTGATTTTTATTATCGTTGCTATTGTAGGTTTTATTTCATCGTTTGTGTTTAGATAACCGATTTAACACTAACAACAAACTAAAATAGATTTTATTATAGTTGTTAGCTGCAAAGTTGTTTTATTATTCTCGAAAACGATTTTTCTGAATATTCAAAAGCCAAGCTAATTTTTATTTTCTTGGTTTATTTGTAGGTTCCATATGTATTGTGGCCTCAATTCCCATATTTTCCCTAATGGCTTTTTCAATCAAGTTTGCTTTATGGTGGGCATCTTCAAGCGACAGCTCTGGTGGCAATAAAATATGGAATGTCATTTCAATGTGGTTGCCGTATTTGTGCATATGAAAATGGTGTGGGCAAACATCGAGCTCTAAATCCATTGTAATTTTCTGAATCTCCATAATCAGCTTATCGTTAGGCACTTCGCCCATTAGCCTGTTTATTGAATCGCGGAGTATTTCGTAAGCTGCATAAAATATCATTCCGGCAATAATAAGCCCGAGCACACCGTCAATCCACCAAAAATAGCCGCTCAGTAAAATACCGGTTAAAACAATTATTGATGAAAGTGCATCGGTTCGGTGATGCCAACCATCGGCTTTAAGCAGTTGAGAATCGGTTTTTTTTGCCGCCCAAAAGGCATACTGGGCAAGCAGCTCTTTTGTTATTATTGAAACCACGGTAACAACAATTGCCAAAGTACCAAATACTACCGAATTGCCTGTTTTTAATTGTGTAATAGATTTTAACACAAACTCGAACCCGATAATAATAAGCATTACGCCAATAATAACCGAGCTTACAAGGTCGGCACGGCCATGTCCGAACGGGTGTTCGTCATCGGCAGGTTTTGTGCTTATTTTTGAGCTTATAATTACAATAACCGAACTTATTGTATCTGACAAGGTGTGCCATGCGTCGGCAATCAGAGCTACCGACCCTGTAATAAGCCCAACCCAGTATTTAAGCCCAAACAAAACCGAATTTGCAATAATTGAGAGCCACCCTTCGGTTAGGGAGTAGTTTTTTTTTGTTTTACCCATTACTGAAAAAAGTTGCCATAAAAAATACTATTTATTGAATTTATCCGCAATATGCTTTGGCACAGCATTTTTATGAACCACTATTGATAATGTTTTA
>CAYQPP010000040.1:11026-16835 GCA_964419235.1 uncultured Bacteroidales bacterium | reverse complement strand
TGAGCGGGAAACGGGATTCGAACCCGCGACCCCGACCTTGGCAAGGTCGTGCTCTACCAACTGAGCTATTCTCGCTTTTGAGTTTGCAAATATAAGCTCAAATTTTATTTCTGCAAAGAAAATTTAGAAAAATTAAACCCTTTTAAAGGCTTTAGCGCATATTTGCCCACTAACCGCCTATATTACAATATTATATAACGGCTAAATTTAAAAATAATTAAGATTATTTTTTTACTTTTGCGCCCAGCAATTTATTTTATAAGGCGACGACGGATTATGAAGGGATACGAATATTTTACTTTAAGCAATGGTATTAGGGTAATTCACAAACAGGACAGAGGCAAAGTGGCGCATTTGGGCGTTGTTATAAATACCGGCTCGCGCGATGAGGATGATACGGAGCACGGTATTGCACATTTTATTGAGCATGTTATTTTTAAAGGCACTCACAAACGAAAAGCGTATCATGTTATTAGCCGCTTAGAGGATGTGGGCGGAGAGATTGATGCCTATACCACTAAGGAGGAGACAACTATTTATGCCGCCTTTTTAAAGGAGTATTATAGCCGCACCATAGAACTATTTGCCGATATCCTTTTCAACTCATCGTTTCCTGAAAAAGAGCTTGAAAAAGAGAAAGAGGTTATTCTTGACGAAATAAACTCATATAAAGATAGTCCCGCCGATTTGATATTTGACGATTTTGAGGAGCTGATTTTCAAAGGGCACCCCATTGGGCGCAATATTCTGGGCGAACCAAAATCGTTAAAAAAATATAACCGCAACAACCTGCTTACCTTTATTAAAAACAACTACCATACAAACCAAATGGTAATATGCTCGGTGGGCGATGTTAAGTTTTCGGTATTAATAAAATGGGTAAAGAAATATTTTGAGGGTTTTGAAGAAAACAGGCGCAAAAACCGCAGACAGGTTTTAAACGGCTATAAAGCATCAACAATTGAGGTTGTTAAAGACACTTATCAAGCCCATTGCATTATGGGCAACAGGGCATATTCAATTAACGATAAAAAAAGGCTGCCGCTTGAATTGCTTAATAATATTTTGGGTGGCCCCGGAATGAATTCAAGGCTTAATTTGGCATTACGCGAAAAACACGGCTTTACCTACAATATCGAGTCGTTTTACAACCCCTATACCGATACCGGAATTGTGGGCATATATTTTGGCACCGAACAGGAAAAAGTTGAACGAAGCCTGAAAATTATTAACCGCGAAATTAAGCAGCTGCAAAACAAACCTTTGGGGATATTGCAATTAGAGCGGGCAAAAAAACAGCTCATTGGGCAAATGGCTATCGGTTCCGAAAACAGATCGAACCTAATGCTCACTATTGGCAGGAGTTACCTGCTGTTTGACAAAGTTGACCCGCTGGATAAGGTTTATGAAAAAATAAATGCTATTACAACCCAACAGCTTTTAGAGGTAGCCAATGAGGCTTTCGATTTTAATAAATTGTCGATGCTGGTTTATAAGTAGGGTGTGCTGTGGACTACAGAATATCCTTAAGTTTTTAGTCGTAAACATACGAGACTAACTCTAATTAGTATCATAATTGCCAACCATTGATACTATTGCAGCAGCACAACCGGGCATTGCATTGGCAAACGACATTGAAATGTAATATACTTGAGTTTTTGCACAGAAAAAATCAAAAAATTCATATGAGGTACCATCGTCGGGGTCGTAATTGCTGCCGTAAAACCTTGTAAAATCGTATAGTTTTAGTATTATTTGATCGGTGCAATCTTTATCGGCTTTAATGTTAAACCTATAATGCGTCCCTTTATTTAACAGAATGGCATATTCCTTAGCCGGTGGTTTTTTGGGGCTACCTTCATCAAGTCTAACTCTAAAATCTTTTAAATATGTGGCATTACCAATTTCCTGAATCACAATATCTTTTAAGGCAGTGCCACATTGCGCTTGCGTATAGGTTGGTATAATAAACAACAAACAAAAAGCAAAAAATACAATAATTTTATACATAAATAAGTTACTTTTTTTTGTTAACTATTTTTATAAGCGACGGAATTTATAAATAATCATCAATATACAAAAATTATTTTGCACCAAACTCCATTAAATATGCTTTTAAAAAATTATTTAGCTCTCCATCAAGTACCGATTGCACATTTGATGTCTCAAAATTAGTCCGTACATCTTTCACCATTTTATACGGGTGCAATACATAGCTGCGTATTTGCGAGCCCCATTCAATCTTCTTTTTCGAGCCCTCAACCTTTGATTGTTCTTCTTGTTTTTTACGTAATTCAAGCTCATATAATTGCGATTTCAGCATACGCAATGCATTCTCTTTATTTTTATGCTGCGATCGGGTTTCGGTGTTTCCAATAACAATGCCGCTGGGGACGTGGTGCAACCTAACACCGGTTTCAACTTTGTTTACATTTTGTCCGCCGGCACCACTACTCCTAAAAGTGTCCCATGTAATATCGGCCGGAT
Source organism: uncultured Bacteroidales bacterium (assembly GCA_964419235.1). GTDB lineage: Bacteria > Bacteroidota > Bacteroidia > Bacteroidales > SZUA-534 > GH45. The sequence goes on along the minus strand of CAYQPP010000040.1, from coordinate 14,348 downwards.
TTATGTTTATTTCGATGCTATCGTCAATTACGGGCGATACAAAAACCGACGAAAAAGTAGTTTGCCTTTTACCTTGCGCATTAAATGGCGATATGCGCACAAGCCTATGTACACCATTTTCGCCTTTAAGGAATCCATAGGCATAATCGCCTGTAATTTCGAGTGTTACGGTTTTTACGCCGGCCTCGTCGCCGGGTAGGTAGTTTAATTCCCGAACTTTATAGTTGTTTTTTTCGGCCCAGCGTATATACATCCTCATTAGCATCTCTGTCCAATCAAGGCTTTCTGTTCCGCCTGCTCCCGAATTGAGTTTTACAATTGCGCTTAAAATATCTTCATCGTTGCGGAGCATGTTTTTCAACTCTAAATCTTCAATAAGTTTTAATGCTGTTTTGTACAGGCTTTCAACTTCCGAATCGTCGGCCTCGCCGGCTTTGTTAAAATCGATTAATACCTGTAAATCGTCGCATGCAGTTTTAACTTGGTTAAACCCGTTTACCCAAATTTTTATATCCTTAATTTTTTTTAGCTGTTTTTCGGCTTTTTTTGGGTTGTCCCAAAAATCGGGGTCTTGGGTTTTTTGCTCCTCCTCATCAAGACGTATTGTTCTGTTTTCAATGTCAAAGATGCCTCCTCAGCGCATCAATACGCTTTATAATGTCTTTATTAAGTTCGGTATTAAACATTAATATTGAATTTAGTTTGTGTAAAAGTAATATACATTGTGATTAATTTCAAAAGTAATTTTAGTATTTGATATTTTATTACAAATGCTAAATATATTCTATATATTATCTAAATTTAAAATGTTAAAAACTTCGTTGGGTTCAAAGCCTTTAGAAACAACATAGCGTGCTGTTTTTTGTTTTTTTTCAAAATCGTTTTTTCCTTTAACCGATTTTAATTTCTTACTAACCTCATGTTGTATTGCCTGTTTGTATGCCGATGCGTCAATTGCATCAACATATTTGTTTATGGTTGGATTGTCAATCTTTTTCTGCTTTAGCTGATACCTTATTTTTATTTTTCCCCAATGGTTGTAAGTAAATTTATCGTTAACAAATGCGCTGACATATCTGTTATGGTCAATGTATTTTTCTGCCAACAGATATTCTATTATTTTTTGGTGCTCGCTTTTTTTTACGTCCCATTTTGCAAGCCTTTGCTCAATATCGTTAATACAATATTCGCGTTGGCTGCAAATATGCATGCATTTGTTTAGGGCTTTTTTGTAATCCATAATATTAAAACAAATTATTAATGTTGCAACATAACGGTTTATTGTGTTAGCATTGCTTTAACCATGCGCTTTTTCCCGTTAATATCTTTTCTTATTTCAATTTGGGAGTATTGCAGCTCCTCAAGCATGTTTTTAACCTCTTTTGCCAATGCTTCGTTTATTTCAAAAAATATTAATCCATTATTATTGAGAATTTTTTTTCCGGCAAGGGCAATTTCTTTATAAAAAACAATAGGGTTATTGTCGGTTACAAATAGTGCCAATTCGGGTTCATAATCCAATACATTGGGTTTTATAAATGTTTTTTCGCTTTGCCTAACATACGGGGGGTTGCTTATTATAATATCTATGCCTTGTGGCAGCAGCGTATAATCGGCATTTAAAATATTGCACTCGGCAAAATTTATTTTAGCACCATTATTTTGCGCATTTTTTTTTGCAGTTTCAAGAGCCTGTTTTGATATGTCAACCGCAAAAACCTCGGCATTTTGCATATTTTTTGCCAACGAAACGGCAATGCAGCCGCTACCTGTGCCAATGTCTAATATTTTTTGTTTTTTATTGTAATCGGTTAAAACCCAGTGCACCAACTCTTCGGTTTCGGGGCGCGGTATTAAAACCGATGGGTTAACTATAAATTGAAGGTTAAAAAATTCTGTTTCGCCAATTATATAATCAATAGGTTCGTTGTTTGCAAGGCGGTTGGCAATATCTGTTATTTCATTATAATTATGTTCGGGTATTTGCATTTCATAATTTGTTAAAACCTGAATTTTTGAGAGGTTAGCCGCTTTTTTATATATTAAAAACAGTAACTGTTGTATTTCGGCATTGGAATAAACGTTTTTAAGCTTATTTTTGAGCTGATTATTAATTTGTTGAATTGTAAATGGCATGTTTAAATTTAATATGGTGCTAATAGCGTAATTTTATATGAGATTAGAATTAATATCTTCAAAAGTATAAAAACAAAGTGATGGATAGTAAAAACCAACATGAATTTTTTATGAGCCGTTGTTTGCAATTGGCACAAAAGGGTAGGGGAAACGTAGCGCCCAATCCGTTAGTAGGTGCAGTTATTGTGCATAACGGAAGAATAATTGGCGAAGGGTTCCATAAAAAATTTGGAGAGGCACATGCTGAGGTTAATGCTATTAATTCGGTAAATGATAAAGCATTGCTTTCGCAATCAACAATTTATGTAACACTTGAGCCTTGCGCGCATTTTGGCAAAACCCCGCCTTGCGCCGATTTAATAATTAATAATAAAATTCCAAAAGTGGTTATTGGTATGCGCGACCCGTTTGCAAAAGTGAACGGGCTTGGCATAAAAAAATTGGAACAGGCAGGCTGCATTGTCGAGGTTGGCGTGCTCAAAGATAAGTGCATGGAGCTTAACAGAGAATTTATTGTATTCCATACAAAAAAGCGGCCTTATATTATTTTAAAATGGGCACAAACCCTTGATGGGTTTATTGATAAAAATCGCACTCCGGATGAACCCATGCAGCCTAACTGGATTACCAACGAAATATGCAGGGTGCTGGTTCATAAATGGAGGTCGGAAACAAAAGCCATAATGGTGGGCACAAATACCGTAAAAATGGACAATCCCGAGCTTAATGTAAGGTCGTGGGCAGGCAAATCGCCTTTGCGCATTATTATTGATAAAGATTTAAGCCTATCAAATAACTTAAATGTTTTTGATAACAGGTATAAAACATTGGTTTTAACCAAAATAAAAAATGAAACAGTTGATAATACAGAGTTCTATAAAATAGGCTTTGGCGAAAAATTTATCCCCGATTTACTGAAAATTCTATACATGCGAAATATAAGCAGCCTGTTTGTTGAAGGTGGGCAGGCATTGCTTAACTCTTTTATTAATGAAGGCTATTGGGATGAAGTAAGAATATTTACCGGTAATAAGTATTTTTACTCCGGCATTGAAGCTCCAAAAATTGATGGAAAGGTTATGGTGCAAGAGGGTTTGCACGATAATGTTTTAACCATTCAAGAAAATATTAAACAAACCGTTGACTTATAGCCGGCATTAAATACAGTTATCTATAAAAGGTTTTT
>CAYQPP010000040.1:0-10926 GCA_964419235.1 uncultured Bacteroidales bacterium | reverse complement strand
TTTTAAAATAAAATTTTGATTATCAAGCAATAAAATACTAAATTTGGGACGTTCAACAACCTATTGTTAAATTATGAGAAAGGCAACTTTTACAATAGCTATAATATTTTTATTTGGATTTTATTATAGCGTTAATGCACAAGTTATTAGGGGCAACGGCAATGTAAAAACAGATGTTAGAAATTTATCGGGTTTTACCGAAATTATTGCCCAAGGAAATTTTAATCTGATTTTAACGCAGGGCGACAAAGAGGGGGTTAAAATTGAAACCGACGAGAATGTAATTGAGCTTTTTCAAACCCGTATTGATGGTAAGAAGCTGTTTATTACTATGGTTGCCGATGTCAGAAAATCGGGGGCATTAAACATATATTTATCAATTAAAGAGCTAAATAGCATTATACTTTTAAATAATATTTCATTAAAAACCGAGGGTGTTATACATTTTGATGAGCTTTCGATTTTTTCGGGTGGAATGAGTCAGGTTGAGATGGAACTATTTGCCACAAAACTTAATTTACAATTGGTTGACGGGACTTATGCTTACTTAAAAGGATATGCCGAGAGTTTTAGTGCTGAAATTCATGATGAAACAGAATTAAATGCTTTTGACATGCAAACCGACTCTTGCAATGTACTTTCGTCGGGTTTAACCGAAGTTAGCATTGATGTCCAAAAAGATTTAAAGTTGCAGGTAACAGGCGGAAGCAACCTATATTATACCGGCAACTCCAAAGTTAGCCAAAGGATTTTTTCAAGTACCGGATTTATTGTAAAAAGAAAACTAAAAAAGTAAGCGCTCATAAAAATATAGGTTACAAATTACAGGCTCAAACTTGAACCTGTAATTTGCAACCTGTAACCTAAAGTTCCATTCTAAAAATATCTAAAAAGTCTTCGTCAATATCTGCCTCAACAATGCCTTGTTCGGTTAAAATATCAAAATAGCTTTTTACCTTATTTACAAGCTCGTTGCCGCTTACATAATTAAAGTTTACCCTATCAAGAAATAGTTCAACCCTGTCAACAGGTTGGCGCATCATATCAAACGACAGTTTAGCCGACTCTGTTCTATTTGCGTTTACCCAATCAATGGCGGCTTTTAGCTCGTTAAGCAGCACCTTGGTAATTTCAGGATTGTTGCGTACAAACTCGCCTTTAAGTACAATGCCTGCATTCGGGAAGTTGCCAAACCCTTTGTTAAACTTGTTCCAAATCTTATTATATGATATAATTGAGATATCCTCGCCTCTGTCTTGCATTATTTTTATTGCATAACTTGCTTCGGGCTCGCGTAAAATTACCGTATCGGCTACTCCGGTTACAAAATCGGCATATATTTTCTCGGGTCTGCCAAAAGGTTCGCCATACACAAAGTTAAAATCATCGGTATTTAGCCCGCTTGCCTTTATAAGGTATTTGGTAATTTTTGCCGGTGGGGCTTCCTCAAATAGCGGTGTATGTATGGTTTTTCCTATTAAATCGTTAAAGTCTTTAGCCTTGTAACCGCGTGTAAGTATCACAAAATTGTCCCAAACAAAAAGTGCGGGTATTTTTACATCGCTGTTACGCAATTTTGCCGATGTTATTAGAGCCGAAAAACTTATATCGGCTTTTCCGTTGGCTATCCACGCAAGGTGTTTCTCTGTCTCTTCCCAAACCTTTAGCTCTTTTATATTTACCGACTTGCGGATTTTTTCAGACTGCAACAGCCTCATTATTACCGGATACGATACAGGTGTTGCCGACTGTATTACAACATCGGGTTTATCTGCAGCATTGTCATTGGCATCTTCTTTTACAGGAATTTTATGAAAGTATATCCACACCTCATCGTCGGCGTGTTTTTCAGTAGTGTGCTCAAACCCCATCTCCAATAGCATGTTTATCATTGGGTAAGGCTCAAAACGCTGAATTAATGTAAAACCGCTATCGTTGTCAACCGAGTATGCTTTTTTGATAATTATATCAAAGGGGTCGGTGGTCATTGTGCGGACATCAAGAACCTCGAAACCATCTTTTCTGTCTTGCCAGTTGGTCTCTTTATCTTTTTCGGGGTTAAAAATCGAGATTCGGTATTCTCTTGTTTTTTCGATATTAAACTGAAAGCCCAGCCCTTGCGAAACATTTAACAGTTCAATAGGGTTTTGCACCGAAATAACTACCAAATTTTGTTGTGGTTTTAAATTTGATATTTTTTGTATTATTTCGGGCAAGCTGTCTTCGTTATAAATAAAGCGTTCGGCGCTCTCATCCCAATTTATTTCAACACTTTTTGCCTGTTTAGCCGTGGTGTCGTTTTTCATACATTCGGGCATACTTTTAAGCAGTTTATCCTCAACTCCGAGGTGCCTGTTTATTACATGCAAAATTTCGCAAACCGACAGCCCGGTAATTCGAGCGGCATCGCCAAAAGTGGCAAAACGCGCCAATGTGTTATACAGGGCGGGGTTTTGCATACGCTTGAATTTTGGCGACAGGTTAGACAAAATATCCTTTAAATCGGGGTGTTTGTCTAATGTCTCCTTAATATTTGATTTTGACAAAACCGGCATAACATCGTTTTGTGCCTCATCGTCTATTAACGAAATGGCCTCTACGGGACAAATTTCGATAGCCTCGTTGCATAGGCTCTCTTCACTCTCGTTTTCGGGCTGTTTTTTCAGATAAGCCTTTTTGTTATCATTCATCTCAAAATTATCGCCCGCCACCTCAACGCAAGCCCTGCACGATATGCACTCGTGGCTTACTGTATATTTTTTATTTTTCATTGTATATGTATTAAATGTTTCATTATTAAGTTCAAATAGTGTTTTTTTGTTTCTATGGTCTTTTAACCAAACTACAAAACCCGATATTAGTATAAACAGCAACCCAAACCCCACCAAAGGTACTATAAGAATGTAAAATGCACCAATGGCCGAACCGTATATTCTTGCCGTGTGTACTTCAAGTGCCAAATTCCATAACGATAGTGGCGAATTATTAATAATATTGCTGGGCATTTTTGCAAAAGGGTTGTTACCCGAAATGTTTATTGCGCCAAAATCGTAATCAAAAATTACCTCTTGGTTATTGAAATCGGTTGAAAAACCTGTTATTTTAAACTCGCCGATAGGACGTCCACCGGTGTTTTGAGGTATATAGGGGGCTTTTTTTATGTAATCGAAAATATAACCGGTTTTGGGGTTCCACTCAAACAACCCCATAAACGATCCAACCATCCAAGTGTCGGGTTTTGTTTTTCGCAAAACTGTTACGCCCATCATACTTGCGGGTGGTTGAAATTCAAATTTTTTAAGTTTCGACTTAAAATTGTCGCCGGAATAAAAAAAGCCGTTTAATGACGAGATAATAAACCTGTTGTTTTCGCTGTCATAAACAATGCGGCGTAAAATATCAAACCAAGGGTTTGGGGTTGCCAATTCGGTATGCGGTATTTTATTAACACGCACATTGCCAATGGTAATAAGCAAAGGGGGGCGCAAAAACATTCCGGTTAATGTTGTAACAATTAAAATTATCAAAGTTATCCATCCTATTTTGTTGTGCCATTTTAAGTTCCAGCTGTTAATGCCCTTTATTTTATAAAACTCTTTGCTGTATTTGCGTCTTTTTTTAATCCGGTAGCCATTAATAAAATAGATAAATCCTGTAATGCTTAAAAATATAAATATAATACCAACAATGTCAACAAGTATTTTGCCTATGCTGCCATAAATTTCGCCGCTGTGTATTGTCCAAAGCGTTTTAAAAAGTCCTATTTTATTATCGTAATATTCGGGTTGCGGAATTGTTATCCTGTTAAAGTTATGGTAATCGGTTGTTTTTAAAAGGTGCGAGCGAGTCATTACATATAAAGTGTCGTTTATTTCGAGTAAATCAACAACCCTTTTTTCAGTAATAGGCAGTTTAATATTTGCCCATTTTTTTTCAGAAGATTTAAATTGGTATAACCCGAAAAATGTTGCTGCGAAAAGTCCGCCTTTATTGGTTTTTAAAATTTTAGCTATTTTACGGTTGTCAATACCCTTGGCAAAGCCGGCATTAAAATCGGCAAAATCGGCAAAAGCAGTATCAGTAAGCCAAATGCCTATATTGCCGTAAACCAAAACGCTATCGCAGCCAATTTTTAGTGTGGCTTTTACACCGGCGTTGTTCCACTCTTTATATTGGTATTTGTCGGGTAAAATGGTACGTTTTACGTTAACCCCCGAAAATGCCTCGCGGTGGTTCAATACAATTCCTGATAACGAAAAAAGTATGATAAAAATGGTAAGTATAACCCCCAACCACTTATGATATTTTTTAAAAAAACTATTCATTAAAATTTATTTATATTCTCAAAATCCAAATCATTTAACGATTTGTTTTTAAACATTTTGCTAAACTCATTGCGTACAGGTGCCCATTTACTGTGCATTACGCACGGATTTTCATCTGAACACTTGTCGAATCCTAACACACAACCCATGTATTTGTTTATTCCCTCAACGGCATCAATAATATTCGATAAAATAATATCGCTTAACTTTTTGCTGAACACATATCCGCCGTCGCGTCCTTGAATGGCTTTAATAAACCCCGCTTTTGACAAATCGGTCATTAACCTGCGCAAGTATTTATCAGAAATATTTAGCTCTTTAACCAAAAATTTGGCAGAGTAAAGCTTTTCAGGATCACGTGCCATAAAGCTCAATATTCTAAGTGCATATTCCGATGTATTTGATAACTTCATATTTATATACTACCTGTATGTATTATATAATGCAAATAAAAGTATTTTAATTGAGTCATCAAAATAATTTTGTGTAAAATTTGAAACAAAAAAAGAGGAGCAAAGCCCCTCTTTTTTATATATTGTATATAAATTTAGCTACCTGTTAATATATGATAAAATTACCACGGCAGCGCCTTCTTTACCATTTTTAAATAAAATATTAATACTGTACATTCCAGTTTTTTGGCATTGAAAACCAATTGCTGTAACAAATGTACCATCGCTTTTTATGTTTGTACCTAACATTTTAGCACCCTCTTTAAGTTGAATTACTGCTTCGCCGGCATACCCCTCGGCATTACAAGCCGACAGTTTATACATTGTGCCTTTATTTAGTATTACATTAAATTTAGCCGATGGTGGTGTTACGCTACTGGCCGACAGTTTTACTTTATAGTCTTTTAAATAGGTGGCGTTACCAATGCCTAATGCACAAACATTAACTAATTCATCGCTTTGGGCAAAAATTTGATTAACCTGAAACCCAAATAATATGGCAAATATAATTACTGATATTTTTTTCATGTTACAAATTAATTATTTTAGTCCTTACTTCAGATATTGCAGCAATAATATTACTAAGTATTTCATCAGATATGTCAATATGCTGTTTATCATTTTGAATAATAATTAACATGCCATCAACCTCTTTAGCTTCGGGCTCGCCCATTTCGTAGGTAATTTTAACCCCGTCATATTCTTTTTTTATCTGTTCAATGTCTTTAACAAGGCTTGCAAAATTGGCATCGCCTTTATAATTTTTCAAAACCAGTATTAAATCGTTTAACACGAGTTTTTGAGTAGCAATACGCTCGACAACATTTTTTTCAGGAGCCTCTTTGGCCACTTGGGTGGCAAGGTACATGCCTTCAACCCACATGCCTGTAACAATTAATGAGCTAATATTACTCCGGTTTGCCTTACGCAGATATTCATCCATGTTATTAAAGCTCGATACTGAGATATACATAAGGGAATCTAAGTTCTCGTTATTAGTGGCAAGCCTTTTTATGGTGTTAAAATCAAAAAATTGCCCTATACGCAGCTCGTTTGCCAATTTTTTTATTGAAGTCATGTTATTAATAACCGAACCGGTTTTTTCGTACATGTTCAAATAACCTAAATCGCAACCATATACTCCAAGGTTTAGTGCTTGCTTAAAGTTGGTGTTTAGGTCGTCAATTCTATCGGTTGAGGCCAACAGTTTTTGTGAAAACGGCACTCCGGTTGATTTCAACAGGGCAGCCATTTCAACTGGTGAAGATATATTATCGATAATATCTCCCATTGCTTCTTGTGAAATCAAAAGGGGTTTTTCGTCTCCAAAAATATCTTCAGGAATTTCAATATCATCCGATTTGTTTTTATTGCTATTTCCCTGACACCCGATTTGACTAAAGGCTATTGCTATTAATGCAATAAATACCAAATTATACCAATTTCTCATCATGAGTTTTTATTTTATTTACAAAAGTAAACCTTTTTTACAATATTTAAAAATGATAACTATTTTCTATTTTTGAAATATATCTAATGCTTTTTTTAACCAATCATAATATAATGCCACGTAACTTAATATGGTCATTAACCAAACAGCCCACATATTAAACCAAAATGTATCCATATCGCGGCCTGCAAAATGTTTAATAGGCGAATAAAATTGTGCCCTGAAATCGAATGCGTGTTTCACCCAAGGGGTTTCATAAATGGGTTCGGTTTGTTGAATTAGACGGTCTTTATAGGCAATTATTTTATTTTTTTCGTATATCTTCCTTACAATGTCTGATACCGCTTCGTTATGATATCGCTGCCTTCGCTGGTTATAAACGCCCGGATAATTTTCATCTAAGTAGGTTATTATTTTTTCGCGCTTATTATTTGCAGAGCTTGAAACGTTGGTGTAATACGATTCAAGTTTTTCAATATATTCCGATGTATAGTAGCCAATTTCGGCAGTAAACTTTTCGGGTGTTAAATCATTAATATAATCAAATTTTATTTCACTAACTCTAACCGATTCTCGATACAGTTCGTTTTTGAGCAGCCCCAATTTTTCAGTAAAAATATTTTTTATTGAATCATTTTCGGTTCCGGCAGCCGTAATACAGTAATCAATCCTATCTTTTAGTTCGGGTATGTAGTAAACGTATTTAAAGTCGGCTGTGTACATGAGCTTCTCAATCTCATAAAAGTCTTTCTCAAATTTGTTGTCTTTGTATTGGCGTACCATTAATCCTTCGTAAACCCACCGTGTTGCCATAAATTCGCAAACCAAGGGTACTCCTTCAACACTGCCAATTGCACGGTTTAGCTTATCGAAGCTAAACATGGCACCACCTAATGCCATTTGTGGTATCATAACCAGCGGTATCATAATATATATTGTAACGGCCGAGTTAAATGCCGATGATAGGTTAAGCCCCAAAAGATTTGAGAATGTTGCTATGGTAAATAGTGCCCACCAATATTCAAACCATAGCCCACCTTCAATCCCTAATATTATATTTCCTACCAATACAAACAAAAATGCTTGTATGGCCGATAAAATGAGTAATATGGTTATTTTTGAGATAAGGTAGCTTGAGCGGCTCAGGTTTAAGAATGCTTCGCGTTTGAGAATCTTCCTGTCTTTAAAAATCTCTTCGCCGCTAACCATTAGCCCTAAAAACATGGCAACAATCATGCTCATGAATATATATATGGGTATATTTTCGTTTTCACGGAATATATAGATATTAGAATTTGGGTCGGCTATATACCTTATTAAAAACGAGAGTATAAAGCCAAGCAACGGAGCTTCGAGTATATTTAACAATATGTATTGTTTGTTGCTTATTTTTGCCAGCGAATCGCGTTTAAAATATATCAATGCTTGTTTAAACCAGCTTGGTATATTTAGCGATTTTGGTGGGTCTTCTTTTAAGTCGGCATGTTTTTCGTGGTTGTGCAGTTCTTTATATTTACCTTCCCACTCGTCGGCAGCAACTTTACGTTTGTTTGTATATCGTCCAAATTCATCGACTACCTGTGCATCAATAATATTGAAAATCAGTTCGGGATTTACATTACCACAGGTTTGGCATTCGCCTATGTCGCTGTTTATTTGGGCATCGAGTTTTTTAAAGTATGTAACTGCTTCAACAGGGTTGCCATAGTATATTTCGTATCCTCCGGTATCAAGTATGATCATTTTATCGAACATCTTGTATATTTCGGATGATGGTTGGTGTATTACCACAAAAATAAGCTTTCCTTTCATTGAAAGCTCCCTGAGCAAGTCCATTACGTTTTCGGAGTCGCGCGATGACAACCCTGAAGTTGGTTCATCGACAAAGAGTATGGGCGGCTCGCGGATAAGCTCTAATGCAATGTTTAGCCTTTTGCGCTGGCCTCCGCTAATGGTTTTGTTAAGCGGCGAGCCTACTTTAAGGTCTTTTCGGTCTATTAGTCCGAGACTGGTTAGGGTTACTTCAACCCGTTTGTGCAGCTCCTCTTCGTTTAGGTCTTTAAAGCAGAGTTTTGCATTAAAATAGAGGTTTTGGTAAACTGTTAATTCTTCGATTAAAAGGTCGTCTTGCGGTATATAACCAATAACGCCTTCCATTTTGTCGTTTTCGGTGTGCAGGTTTATCCCGTTTATGAGCACTTCGCCTTTCGACGGCGATTCAATTCCGGTTAATACGTTCAGTAGTGTGGTTTTTCCTGCCCCGCTGGCACCCATTATCCCAACAAGTCGGCCTTGCTCCTCGCTTAGGCTTATGTCGCGCAAGCCTATTCCGCCGTTTGGGAATTTGAATTCAACGTTGTTTACATTGTATGTTATTTTAGCCGATGTAACGTCGCTCATGTATTTTGAGACTACATCGCTATAATATATTGGTTTGCCTTTTGGGAAGCGTATTGAGCTGCCATTGGCAAAAAGGTATATACGGTTTGACCTTACCGGCAGCCCGTTTAGCAGTACTTCTTGTTTGCCTGTATAACGCAGGAAGTACAGTTCGACACTTTTTATGTGTAGTATAAATACTTCGTTGTCGAGTTCGGCACTTTGAATATGTTTGGCATTTTCGAACGACTGCTTTTTGTCATCAATAATTAAAACACTTGGTAAATCCAATTTATTCAATGAATCATGAACAACAAATGTTTCTGTTCCTTTAAATTCGTCAACAGATATGTTAAAAACCTCGGCAACGGTATTAAGGATAGCCATACGCTGCTCGGTAAATTTTTTATCGGCAGCTACCAATTCAAAAAGGCGCACTAATACAACAACTTTTTGTTCTTGTGTTAGTGTTTTGTTAATTTTTTTACAAATTCCAAGTATCCTAACGGAATCTTTAACTGATGTGAGTTTTATTTTTTCGTCGCCCTCTTTTTTCTCTCTGTTAGCCTCACGACTCTCTATCCCCGCATCTTTATAAAACAGACCCATGTACTCCTCAACAAAGTCGGCACTAAGTTGAGTTGTAAGAAAACTTTCGACGAAATCAATTTCGCTGTCTTCAACTCCGCCATCTTGCTTTGCAATAATGGCAAAAAGCTTCATCAGCGCTTTTAATATCTGTTCACTCATCCTTTAGGATAATTATTAATAAAAATAATGTTTAAAGCATTAACTAATATTTTCTGCTTAATCCATTGAGTATCTTATTTGCTCAAACGGCACTTCAACTATGTCGGCATATTCTTCGCCGGCTTCTTCCATATCTTCATCATCATCAGGAAAATGCCAACGTATTAATACTTCTTTACCCGACTCATACATCTCTTCAAGTTTTAAGAGTATGTCAAGTAACATTTTTGATGAGGCTGTATTAAAATAAACCAATTTAAAGTTAAATACAGTTTTACCGGTAGCTTCTTCAGAATATCTATCGAGCCAATCTATTATTGGCTCATAAAATGCTGCCACATCTTCGGGCAATGATCTGCCTGAAACTTCAAAAATTTCATTTGCTACATCCATTGTAACACTCGGGGTGTCATCAGTTCCAATTATTTTAATCACTTCCATAATCAAATTTTATTAAATGTTATTTCTCCATATTTTACTAGTTAGCACAAAAAAAGAGTACTCGTCATTTATTGTTAAAAAATTATAGTTCAGTTTATTTCCTGTTTTTTTTGCCATATCAATAAAACCTAAGCCTGCTCCTCCTTTGTGTGAGAGCCGTCCTTCTTTAATTTGATGTTTATACAACTGTTTTAGCCCGTCTTTGTCAAGGCTATTTATTTTTTCAAGTACCTCGGTCATTTCGGGCACTTTGTTTTTATTTAGCACATTGCCTGTTGTAATGGTATATGACTCATCGTTTTTGCTTACAAGGAAAATGCCCCTACCATCTTTTTGCTTATCAGAGTTGTCAAGGCAATCGGCATGTTTTCCTAAGTTTTGCAAGCACTCTACCATTACATGAAATACTTTTTTTTGTGTAGAATGCGACTCTTCGTCTAACTGCATATTTGTTTCAGTTAGCGATGTAAATGCTTTTGTAATTTGGTGTGTTATTTCTCCTTCATAAACTAATTGAACTTTTTGTTCTTTCATAGTTTTATAAAAACTGTAAACAAATTCCAAAAACTCTTTAATATCTGCACCTTTCCCGTCCATAGCAGGTAAAATTAAAATTTAAACTCAATTCCTATTAATAATACATCATCAATTTGTTTATAATCACCCTTATATGATTCAAAGTCATCATTAAAAAGAGTTTTATAATCGTCCATTTTTAAATCCGGATTGGATAGAATCATTTCTCTTATGCGTACTGCTTGATATTTTCTTCCGTTTTTACCACCAATTTGATCTGGTAATCCGTCTGAAAAGAAAAACACTTTATCACTATTTTCCAAATTTATGGTATAATTTTCAAAATCTTTTTCTGGTTTTCTACCAAGGGGTATTCCACCAATGGCTTTTCTATTGCCTTTAAATTGTTGTAATTTATTATTTCTGAGTAAATACAAAGGTCTGTGAGCACCTGCGTATTCAATAATATTTTTTTCTAAATTGATTTTGCAAAGCGCTATATCCATTCCGTCACGTGCGTTTGAATCAATTCTGTCTTGTTTTAAGGTCATTCTTACTCCTTCATGTAACTTATCTAACACTTTACCTGCCGAAATGTTATCATAATGGTCAA
>CAYQPP010000039.1:0-17059 GCA_964419235.1 uncultured Bacteroidales bacterium | reverse complement strand
TTTGGATAAGCTAAAAATGGAAAAGCCCGTACGTGCGGTTTACGGGAATATTGATAACCAAGAACTTAGGCACGAATACCCAAAAACAGCAATTTTTAAAGTGGAGGGTGTTAAGGTTGTATTAACGCATATTGGCGGTTATCCAAACCGGTATGCTCCCAGTATTAAAAAGCTTTTGTTAAATGAAAAACCTACTTTATTTATTAGCGGACATTCGCATATTCTTAAAGTTATATATGATAAAGAGTTGGGGCTGTTGCATATGAATCCGGGTGCCGCAGGGGTTTATGGTATGCATTTGGTAAGGACTATGGTACGCTTTACAATTGATGGTACTAATATTAAAGATTTGGAGGTTTGGGAGTATAAAATATAAATTGAGCGATTCCAAACTTTTTTATCCGGAATCATTCAATTTAGGTAAAAGGTAATAAAAATGCATAGCATTTATGAGTTTTTAAACCCATAAAGCTATGCATATTAAGATGTTATCTGATAAAGTCGATTTTTTTAGTTGTTATTTTATTGCCTGAAATAATTCTGATAATATAGATACCGTCATTAAAATTAGACAAATTGATATACTCATAATTTGAGATATTCTTTTTCTCAATAATTTTTTGACCGTTTATATTAAATACCTCAATATTTGAATTGTTGGCATTAACAATATTAACCACGCCTTTTGTAGGGTTAGGGTAAAGCTTTATGCTGTTGTTATTGGCTGTGGTATGTATAGATGTAATTACCAATGGCTCTGAGGCTGCATTCATTATCTCCTCGGTGGTGTTGTTTACAACCATACCAATTATGTTCAAATATTTTTCGTTAACAGTATCGGGTACTATATATGTATATGATTGCGTATAGGTTGTGCCATCAACTACTGTATCGGGGATACTGTTTTCCGTGCCGTCCCAGCCGCCAAAAAGTTTGCGTGCAACATCCATGTAAACCATATCTTCGGCAGGTACGGGGTTGGGTAAATCTTTCCAGTTTATGCCTTCCCAGTCAATCATATCTTCAGAATTATGGTAATAGTTCTTTTGTGCCCAAAATTCTCCTTCTCCGGTAACGCTATCTTCGGTAATTACGGCATTAATCCTAAAATTGCCATCAATATTTGTATAAAATGTTGATGTTACGTCAAAAGTCAATTCTCTGCTGCCTTCATCAAATGAGATATTAGATACGTTAACCGAGAGGGGTGTAATTTGTGCTGCCCTTACTTCATATGCATCAACAAATTCATTTATGCCATATTCGTGGCACTGCCCGGCCCTGTCAATTAGGCCTGCCGGCAATCCTGATAATTTTCCGGGGTAAAGCCCATATTCGGGATACCACATTGGTTCTTCTCCAGCTGTTGTACAGTGTATAGAAATACCTATCCATGTGTCGGGGTGAAAGTGTTTTAAGTCTTTTAAAGCAACTGCTCCGCCCGGGCAAAATCCGCACCATGTTCCTGTGCCCTCTTCGCCCACAACAACTTTTTGTGGTATCTGGCTTATCGATATAAGCTCTTTTGATATTGTGTCGTTGGTATTATCGCCATCGGGCTGCCCATTTACATTTGATACCCAAGCCTTAATTAAATATTTTTTTGTTTCGTTCATGTCAATGGTTCCTGACACTTGGGTAAATTCATAAGTTTCGGCGGGAGCAATATTTAATCCTGTAAGGTTGTCGATATTAAGGGTTTCTCCATCGTCGTTTGTCCAAGTTACGTCGATGTTGGTTATATTAACGGCACCCATGTTTTTTATGGTGCCTTTTAATTCAATATCGCCTTTTAAAAGGTAATCGGTATTGTTTATTGATATTAATGCAGCGTTATATGGGCTTGGCTCATATATTTTAATATCGTCAATTGCCATGCCGCTACTCCATATACCTACATCGTTAAAGCGTATGGCTATTTTTACATTTGATTCTCCTATATAATTCGATAGTCCAATAGATTCTGAGCGCCACCCCTCAACATAAGGAATTGTATCAACAACAACCCAACTGCCGCCGTCAACTGATGCTTCAACCGTTGCAACAGGGCTGGCGCCTTGTGGGCTGTATCCATTGTGGAATACTTGAAATGTCATTATTACGGCATAGTATGAAGTTAAATCTAACGTAGGCGTTATTAAATAATCTACGCTTGCGTCATTTAAGCTACCGCCAGTGCCATCGGCATCGGCATCGTCAACATAAGCATAATTGGTATGTGCAGGGGGTATCCAATAGGGGCCTCCGCAAACTCCGAACAGCCAGCCTACGCCGTTTGAGGTTTTAATCCAGTCTGTTGGCATTGTGCCATCTTCAAAATCTTCGGTTAAAATTGTAGTTTGAGAAAAGAGCATTAAGGAGAAGCTCAATGCAATTGTTAAAAATAAAAAATGTTTCATAAGTTATGATGTTTAAGTTTTTAAATTAATTAAAATCAAAATTGGGGGTTGTTATAAAAAAATCAAAACAATGCACCTGTACAAATACTGTACATTTATAGCTTTAATATATTATTGTAATTTTCAATAAATATTCGTTAATATCTACCTTACATTTGCAAATGTTACTTTTAATTGTTTTGTGGTAATAAGACTTTATTAAATGACTAAAAAGATGTGAATTATTAGAATGGTATTTTTATTTTTCTAAAAATTTGAAGAATAAGAAGTAGCCAATATATAGCAATAAAAAAAATTAGAGTTTTAAACCCATTACTGTAATATCATCAGTTTGGTATATTTTGCCTTTCCAATTATTTAAAGTATTCAACAAATACTGTTTTTGTTGAATTAAGGGTAAATCGCTAATTTGTATTAACAATTCTCTAAAATGTTTAATTAAGAATTTTTTATTATCCTTACCGCCAAATTGATCTGCATATCCATCAGAAAACAGATAAATTATATCTTTACTTTTTAATTGTATGGTATGATTCTCAAAACTTTTTTCAGTTGGGCAAATAGCTACAGATGTTTTTGTTGCAGTATAATTTATTAACTCTCTATTTCTAATAATCCATAGAGGGGAAAATGCTCCTGAATAATTTAGTATTTTAGTTTCAGTATCAAGTACGCAAAGGGCAATGTCTAATCCATTATTATTATCTGAACCAAATGATTTAAAAATATTTTTTATTCTACTTCTTAATAAATCTAAAATATTATCCGGACTGTCATTATTCTTACTTATAATATCATGTAAATATGTAATTCCAAGAATTGATAGTAATGCGCCTGAAACGCCATGTCCTGTGCAATCGCCAACGGCAAAGAAAATGCGTTTGTTAATTTTATTTACATAATAGAAATCGCCTCCGATTATATCTTTTGGAGAAAATAAAACAAAATACTCTGACAAAATATCATTAAGCATCTCTTTTGTGGGTAAAAGAGCTTGCTGAATTATTTTAGAATAATTAATATTATTAATAATGTTTTTATGTATTTCTTCTATTTTCTTTTTACTTTTTAATAATTTGATTTCTTGTTTTTTTCTTTCACTAATATCGCGAATACTTCCTAAAGCATTCCATTTATTATTTATTCTAATAGCAGATAAGGATAATTCTATTGGAAATACTGTTCCGTCTTTTTTCAAGCCTTCTAATTCTACCATTTTGTTAAGAGCATCTCCTTTTCCTGTGTTTTTAAAATATGAAAAGGCATTATGTGCAATTTGTCTATATTTTTCAGGAGTTATTAATTCGTGCAAATTTTTTTGCAATACTTCTTCCTTTGTATAACCAAATATTTTTTCTGATGCTTTATTCCATAACGATATCTTTTCATTGTTATCAATCAATATAATTGCATCATTTGCTGAATTTACCAAAACTTTAAGTTTTTTCTCACTATCTTTAATTGTTTGATTCTGAGTGTTAATCATTTCAACCGAAGCTGTAAGTTCTTCATTAGTTTGAATTAATTTTTTGTTTAAATATGATAGTTTTTGTTTTTGTTTTGTTAATTGGGCATTTGCTTTTTGTTTTTGTTTAAATGATAGGAAGATAATAATTACTAACAGTAATGATAACCCAAAACCAATAATAAACAGGTTGCGTTGGCTTTGTTGGTTTTTTATTTTTAATTTGTTTTTTTCTAATTCCGATTTTTGTTTAATAATTTGTTTTTCTTTTTGTTCTGATTCGTAACGGGTCTGCATTTCTGCAATTGCTTTGCTTTTTTCTGTATTAAAAATACTGTCATTTATAATGATAATACTATCTTTATATTTAAGCGATTTGGCATATTGCATTAAGTTCCTGAATACATCAGATAAACATATGTAAGCATCTTTTTGAATACCTTTGCTCCCAATAATTTTTGCCAAACTTAAAGCATTTTTTGCATAATAGATGGTTGTATCATATTTTTCCATTTTATTATATAATGTTGCTAATTCTAAGGTGGTATATGCTTCTCCTCTTTTGTCATTATTTATCCTGTTTATTTCTAATGCTTTTTTGTAATATCCTAATGCTTTGCTATAATTGTTTTGAGCCACATAAACAATTCCAATATTGATATAACATAAAGCAATAAGGTTTTTATTATTAAGTTCTTTTAGTGTCATTAATGCTTTATTGTAATATTCAAGAGCTTTGTCATTGTTGCTGTTATAAGAATAGATATTTCCTATATTAACAAAACTTTTTGCTATACCGTTTTTATCACTATTTTCTTTTTGGATTTTTAATACCCTTTGATAATACCCCAAAGCTTTATTGTATTCTCCAATGTAATACAGGGTATTTCCTATATTTCCAAGGTTACCGGCTACACCGTTAATGTTTTCAGTTTCTTCGTTAATCTTCAATGCTTTTTGATAATACTCTAAAGCTTCATCATAATTGCTTTTATAAAAAAAAATATTTGCAATGCCTGCTAAATTAATAGCAGCATTGTTTTTATCTTTCAATTCAATGTTTATTATTAATGCATTTTGATAGTATTCCAAGGCTTTATTGTAAAAGCCTATATTTTCATAAGCAGCCCCCATGTATAATAGGCATTTTGAAATGTATTTTTTCTTTTCGCTGCTTTTGGCAATACAGAGTGCCTTTTTATAATAGAATATGGCAGTATCAGATAAAGTTTGTTCATATTGTTTTCCTAATTCTAATAGGGTGTTTATTTGGTTGGTATCTTGTTTTATATTAATGAGTTCTTGTTTTAAACTATCGGTTAATGATTGACTTTGAGCTAAAAATGTTAATGCAAATACAGATAGGGTTGTTAATAATACTCTACAATTTATTTTTATCATCACAAATATTTTTAAATAACATCAAATATAATTATTTAATGATTAATGTTTTAGGTTATAACATTTTTTATATCTGAATTAATGCCATTTATAGTATGGCAATATATAGTTTGAATTTTGCAATATTTATTGTGAATAATTATTCTAAATCATAGTTTATTACTTTACACTGTTTTTATTAGCAAAAGGAATAGATTATTATCGTTACCAATTATATTGGTTTTTATTGATACTTTTTGTTGTGTTTTGTCTTTTCTAAGTATTTGTGTTGTTTTTGTTGTCCTTTTTAAAATATCATTAAGGCTTATGGAGTTAAACATGGTATTGATAGTCTCTTTTTCTAAATCATCTTTTTTATATTGCGAGAGTTTGCAAAAAGCAGGGTTAAAGTTTTTGATATTGCCATCTCTGTCGATTGTTAACATGCTGTCGGGAATACAATCGATAATTGTGCGTAGGTTTTTCTCCCTTATTATGGCCTCCTCTTGCAGTCGTTCCTGCTCCTCTTGTGTAGCCTGCATCTCTTCCATGTTTTGACGCATCTCTTCCTCTTGCGATGCTAACATCTCGCTTTGTGAGCACGACTGTTCAAGTAAAAGCGCAATATTTTGGGTTGTTTTTAAATTGTAGATAGCCGAGGCAATACCTTCATTTATTTTTTCGATAAATTCAATCTGATATTTTTCGAATTTATTAAATGATGCCAACTCTATTACTCCATATATAACATCATTTAGTATTATGGGTACTATTAAAATATTGTTTGGGTTTGATGTTCCCAGCCCCGAGGTTATTTTTATATAGTCTTGTGGTATTTCGGTTAACAAAATTGGTAGTTTTTCGAAAATGCACCTGCCCACGAGCCCTTCGCCAACCCTAACCGTTTTGTTCACCAATTTTTCGCGGTTATATGCTACTGCCGCCGACAGCTCATAGAAAATGTCGGAATCGTCTTCATCGTTAATTGAGAATATGCCACCTTGGTTTGCATCAATATAGTCAACAATAAACTTAATGGCGGCCGTTGCCATATCATTAACGCTGTTGCCGTTTTGCCTTAGTATTTCGCCAATTTTGCTTAACCCTTCCGAGAACCATATTTGCTGTTTGGTTTTAACCTCCCTAATTTTGTTCTCCTCTTCGACCTTAGCCAAATGGTCGCGCATGCCGAGCAATGATTCTCCTAAAACATCATTTTTATTTAGCAATTCATATTCGGTGTTGTATTTTTTTCCTTTAATTTCATTGGCAAATTTGCCTGTTTTGTTTAACCAGTTTATTAAAATATGTGTAGAGCCTGCAATTTTGCCAACTTCGTTTTTAAATTTTAACGAAATTGTTTTAAGCTGTTTTAAATCGGCGTTATTTAGGTTTTTTATGAGTTCTGATATTTGTGAAAGCGGCTTGGTTATTTGCCCAATCACAATCCAAACAACAATTATTATTATTAATAAGCCAGCAACGCCAATTAGCGCCGTAATTGATATTATGGTATTAGTCTCCATATTAATTTCGTCAACAGGCACAATGCTTACCAAAGCCCAAGGGGTTGTGGAGTTGCCAATAAAAAATGGTGTTATTTGTATAAAATCTGTCGAGCCGTTTTCATTATTATCGTTATAATAGTTAAATGCAATACCTTGGTTTATTTTATCAAGAATAGAGTTATTGTCTATATTCAGGTTGTTGTTTTTAAATAAATTTACTCCAATCATCTCCTTTTTTGGGTGTGCAACAATGTTTCCCGAATTGGTAATAAGGGTCGCGTATCCGGTTTCAAAAAATTTTATTTTGTCTATTAACGGCTGAAAATTCTCAAGGCTGATATCGAAACCAACAACACCTTTAAATTTATTGTTGGCAATAATGGGTACAATTGTGCCTGTTTGCAATATCTCGTCTTGTTTATTGCCGGTGTATGAATAGTAGTATGAGTCCATTATGGTCTCTTTCAAGGTGTTTTTGGGGATAGTGTAGTAGCCGCCTATAAAAAGTTCGCCTTCGGTTGACGAATTTTCAAGTTTTATTGTATTGTTGTTTTTGTAGTATGTTGATGAAAAGCTGCCTATTTTAGTGCAACCGGGTTTGTTTATGTTTAAATAATCGAGGCTGTCTAAAGCATTAGGTTCCCATATGGTCCATGCTGCCAACATTTGCTTGTTCTCCTTTAATACTTTTATAAGCATGTTTTGTAGGGTGGGCCTTCTTTTTTTTGCATCTATATTTTTGTAATCTTCAAATAGTTGTCCTAAAATACGGTTTCCCGACATAAAATTTTCGAGGTACTGTTTTATTATGGTGCTTTGTTGGTTTGATATTGATTGAATTTTGCTAATTGCACCGTTGCGTGCCTGTTTTTTTAGTTCGGTGCCTGAATATATTAAAACCATAATGTAAACAATGGCAAATGATATGCTTACAAGAAATGATATTCTAAAACGAATACTTTGGAATAATTTCATCTGTTTAAATATTAGTTAAGTAATTGATATTCAATTATATTCTTTCCTGCCTGTTGGCAGGCAGGTGTAGTAGAACATGCCATAAATAATAACCTTACAATAGCTTATCCCGATTCCTTTCGGGATGGGTTTAATTATACTAAATTTTAGTAAACCATAATTGGCTGACCAAGTGTTGGATAATTACATCCTTTTTATTATTAATAAAGGCTTTGTTAAAGCCATGGGCTAATTTATAGTTTAAAAATAGCAATTAATTGTTAATTTTTGTTTTTTGTTCTGAAAAATATAACAGATAAGTGTTATAAAAGGTTTATGTTTTTAATCAAAATCTTCGTATTGTTTATAATCTATATCATCTTCTTCGGCATCTTCTTTTTCAGTATTATCGGTTTTTTTGCCTATGCGTTTCAAAAAATTATCGCATTTCTTTTTGTTTGACAAGAAGAATACATACGATGTTTCGCCACGTTCAATTTTCAGTTTGCGGTCGTTTCCTTTAGTGTTGGCAATTATTTCGTTAAATTCGGCTTCGCTGCTATATGCCTGCATAAGCCCACGTTTATAGTTAAAATAGTACCAATGTGTTTCGCTAATTTCAAGATAAAGGTCGAAACTGTCGCCGCTGCGTTTTCGCGTAATGGCTATGTCGCCTTTTATTTTACGGTTTATTTGTGTGCCCAAAACATTTGCAATACCTATATCGCCAACCGATTGCCATGCCGTTAATTTTTTATCCCATTTCATTTTAAGGTCAGAAAAAACAAAGGTTGTTTTAAGTTGGTTGGGTACTTTTTTAACTGTTCCAAAAATATTTTGTTCTTTAAGCATAAGGTCGGCCTCGGTGTATGGCAGCATCTCTTTTATGGCTTGAATATAAGTCCTGCTTTTTAGGTTTACCGGCCTAAGGGCTGTCATGGTGGCTAATGTATCGGCAATAAACTGAATGCACTCTTTTGGGAAAAAGAAGTCGATTGTCATTAAAATATCGAGTTTTAACAAGTCCTCGTCGAGTTTGTATAATCCGTTGCCTTTTGTCTCAACTTTTATTTGTCCCAAATCTGCAGTCAGGTCTATATCGCCTTCGCCATATATTTGACAAAAGTTTTTATGCAACGATAAAATATTGCCTGTTGTGTCGGGGTTTGCAATGCGCTCTTTTGTGCCTATAAAATATTTTTTGCTGCTTTTTTTATAGGTTAAAAAGTCGCCTGCCGTCATTACTGTTAGGTTACTGTATCTTTTACGTGGCGATATAAATGCCGGAAATACGTGAATGCTATCGGTTGCAAGCATTGCTCCCGAAACAAGGAATGCATCATTAATATCTTTTGGTTGTTCTTCAAGTGGTATATAAATGTTTTTAGGGTCTATTTCAGTATCAAATTTTAACCAGCTTTCAGCAATATTATCACACTCGTGATTAATTTTTGTATAACCGTCAAATGTTAAAAGTGGTTTGCGTGCCTCAAGGAATACTTTTCCGCGAAAGCCAAATGCTGTTGAAAGCGTAAAATCGTCAACTACGCTTACGTTGCCCCGTGCAAAAGTTTGTCCGGTAGAGTCAATGGCAATTAGGTTAAAGTATATTGATTGATACCTGCCCATTTCATCTTCATAATTGTATTTACCCTCGCCATGGTATTTTTTGCGGCTGCTTATATTAATAGTAGCTGAATTAAACCTGTGATATTTGGTCTCCATATTTGCAAGCACCTCTGCTTGTCGCAATGTTTTCATATATGCTTTTGGTTCAACTACAACTTCTCCCTCATGGGGATAAATTGTTGCATCGGCAACCTCAATAAATTTTACTTCGTGGGCAGATATTGTATTTGTTTTCAGGTCGAAATCAGCCTCGGCCGATACCCAGTTTAGAGAGTCTTGCCCCGAGTGTACAGAAACAAACAACGAGCCTTTTGGTGTTAACCCTGCCTCGTCGTGCGAAACAATACGGTTTTCGCCATGTTCGTAAACCTGAATTTTATTTGGTGTGCTCAACTGCATTGTCTCTTTTGCCATAAACCAGTTAAACCGTTCAATATAGGCATGGTAAAGGTTTTCGGGCAGTTCAACTTTTGATGTCCCTGTATTTGACCTAAAGCTCGATTTCATTTCGATAAAATCAACTTTTGCACTTACATTTTCGGTTGAAAATGCCAACATATCGGCATTAATGGAGTTGAGCTTAAAGTTAGCCGTATCGGTGTTAAATCTGTCGGCTTTGTACTTTAATAGTTTAGCCGAAAGTTTTCCATTATTGTATGTCATTGTACCATTTCCGGTAAGTTCGTTTGGAGTGTATAGCAATTTGCCTGTGTGTTTAGCTTTGTTTTCAAACATTGCAAATGGTTTTTCAAGCGTATTTGCGTATAGTTTATCCTCGTAAGGCATCCAATGCATGTAAATGCTTTCGGTTTTAACTTCGGGGTATTGAACCGATGCAACTTGTTTGCCTATACTAAAGCTGGTTGTAATGGTATTTACTGAATCGGGAAAGAATATAAAATCGTCTGAGACAGCTTTTGAGGTTAAATACTCCATATGCCCGTTGCCACGCAGCCCTTGGTTGCTCAAATTAATGTCGGCATAGTATTGTGCTTTGCCTTTATATATAGGCAATCCTTTTTCGGGTGTGTTGTGGTGAAACCCTAACGAGTTATCGGGTTGCAATACAAGTTTTTGTCTTATTACCGGAAAAATATCCGATGAGTAGAGTTCGCCATCGTAGCCCATGCCTTCGGTTGAAAAGCTATTTAAACTATCAATGGTGTAGGTATCTATAACAAAATAAAACTTGTCGCGTGTATATTTTCCTTTCTGAATGTTTTTTGCGTCGTAGTAAACATATGATTTTTGTTTGCTTTCAAAAACGGGGTTTTCAGGATAATTTTTTATTCCTGATTTGTTAGACGGATCGTCAATTACCACATCGCCTGTAATTTGTTCTATTACGTTCTCAACATTGGCTAACACTTGCCTACCCCAGTTGTCAACACCCGCTTTTACTTTTATTGTTAACGAATCGACTTTGTTGAGTGATACTTTAAAGCTATCGTATTTAAACTGAAAATTGTTGCCATAAAATGTAAAAAATCCAGCTTCGACTCTGCCGCTGAAATCAAAATCGCGATTCTTTTTAAGAAGTATCTCTTGATTTTTTGGGTAAAAAATAACATTTTGGCTATCGCTGACATTAATAACCGGAACTCCCTGAATGGCAAGATCCATATTCTGCAAATTTAGTATGGCATTGTTCATTGATGATGAGGTGCGCGACTCAAATTTAATAAGGTCGTAGTCGCGTTTGCCTGCAATGGCGTCGAGGTATTTAAACAGTTTTGGTTGAATTGTGCAATATCCGGTTTTTGAATCGTAATCGACAATTCCGCGGTAGGTAAAATCAATTAACATACGGCGGATGGGGGTAATCGGGTATCGCATGTATTTGGCCAAATCCTCTTCATGAAAGGTTAAAGTATTATAAATGCGTGAATATCGCCTTAGGCTGATATACGGATGGGTTTGTTCTAAGCCTTGAACCTCATAATACCGTGCTGCATTAAAAAAGTCTTGCGATTCAAAGTTGGCAATGTTTATACTACTCCCTCTAAGCATGGTAAGGTCAATGTTTGTTTCGTCCATTCTCCATTTCAATAACTCAAAATTTAGTTCAATTTTGTGGTAGGTGTCGTAGTAGGGGCTCCGCGACATATTTTCGGGGTCGTTGTCGCGAATAAGGTTTATCTCCCTTTTGCTGTTATAATACCTAAATAGCAGTCCCGGGTGCGAAATGGAGTCTTTGTCGATATACATGCTTATTTTACAGTTTCGTGATACTATTACATCTTTTTTAAATGCATAATATTGTGAAAATGTGCGCATAAAAAGTTGTTTTTCAATTATAGTGTCGCCATCAACAACAAGTTCAACATCGCGATAAAGTGATAGTGAAGCATCATTTTGCTGCGTTCCCGAACCAATTAACTTACCACCTCGCATTGAAAAACCTCCTTGATAGTTTATATCTTCAAAAATGCCTTCGATATTAAAATTAAGTTGCTCTGATTCAAACCTTGGGTAGCTCAGTTGGTCGGCACTTTTTACTTCAACAATTTTATCGGTAAGCGTTCCTTTTAACGCATAATCAAAATAGAGTTTATTGTAAAAAACTATATTTTTTATTGAGTAAGATGCCTTATTCATTAAAAAGCTGTAATTTCCGATTTCGGCCCAGGCAGTATCTCTGCCAAGTCCTGCTTTTTCCCAATAAACTTTTGCTGAGTTGCCTTTCCATAGCTTTTTTAGTGGGTAATAAGTGCCTGATGTTTCATGTATTTGAATGCTGTCTTTTCTTAATTTTCCGGTAAGGGTAAGGTTGTCGAAAACAAATTTTAGCGTGTCGGCATCTAATAAAATTTTATAATTTCCGTTATCGGAATACCATTTAATTGAATTTGAATAATAGATAGCATGATTTTTTATAAGGTAATATGTGCTATTGAAAAATTTGTCGATATCGCGCAGTTTCGATTTTTTTTTGGTTGCCAAATAGCGAATACCTTTTTCCCATTGAATATAATTAAGTGAATCGGTTTCTATTGAATCGGCACTTATTTGTTGAAATTCTAAAAGGGTTTTTATGTAGTTGTAAAAATGCGGGAAATTTCTGGCTTTGCGTTTTAATAATAGGTCAGATATTTTATAAATATTTTCTTGTTTTTTTGTTGAAAACCCTCCGTTTAGCCACGGTTCTTCAAATTGTTTCAGTAACTCTTTTCCTTTTTTATAATTGGTTGCATCAAGTTCAAAAAGGTTTTCCATCTCCTCAATATATGCTTCGGGCTCTTTGGTAAACTGTTTTATTCTTTGTGAATAAACATGTGTTTGAAATATTAAAACAGACAGTAAAAATGGTAAAGCTTTTTTGTACATACAATTATATATTTGGTAAAAATATTTGACTTTATGAACAGACTCTAATTAGTTGTGTTTGTTAGTTTTATGGCAATCCAGTTATTGCTTTCGATATGCTTATCATATTTTAGCCCAAGTTGCTCTGCTTTTTCTAATATTACGGGTAAATCTTGCGAATAAAACCCACTTAGAATAAGGCAACCGTTTTTTTTAAGGCTGTTTACGTAAATTGGCATATCGTTTAATAGTATATTCCTGTTGATGTTTGCCAAAATGGTATCAAAAATATGTCCTGCCAGTATTGCTGCATCGCCTTTTTTTGTTGTTATGTTTGTTATGTTGTTCCTTTTTGCATTTTCTATGGTGTTCTCATAAGCCCAATTGTCAATATCGATCGAAAGTATTTTTTTTGCATTTTTTAATGATGCCAATATGCTCAGCACCCCTGTTCCGCATCCCATGTCTAATACCTCTTGTCCAAAAAAATCAATGTCGAGCATAAGTTTAATCATTAGCTCTGTTGTGTCGTGGTGGCCTGTGCCAAACGACATTTTAGGCTCAATATTCAAGTCATATTTGTATTTATTGTCTTTAGGGTGAAATGGGGCATGAATACGGCATATGCCTGAAATACAAACAGGGTTGAAGTTTTTTTCCCATTCGGCATTCCAGTTTTTGTCTTTTATGGTTAAAATTGAGTAATTGAAGCTGTCAAAATTTTTTTGAACGGCTATAAGGGTTTCGTTCATCAGTTCTTCGTTAAAAATGGGTTGTTGAATATATGCCTTTAACCCCTCTTTTGTGTCGGTAAAGCTTTCAAAATCAATTTGCCCCAACAGTGCTGCAATAATTTCACGCAGTTCGTCGGTAACAGGATTTAATACAAAATTTATTTCGTTATAGTCCATAATAAAGGTGAGGTTATACAAAAGGTTTTGGCAGTTATTTGCGAGTTTAAAAAAAGATAAAATACTGGGGAGTAGGTTAAATGCTCGGAATTGCCAATAAAACTACTATTAAATCCCATGATTGTTATTAATATATATTGTAAGTATCAAAAATAAAAAAAAGGTATCTGAATATTGCAGATACCTCATATAAAATGTACTATTTTTATTAACAGTTAACAATTATTTTATAAAACATTGATTATGAATATAATATAATAGTGCTTTGTTGCATGTGTCATTAATAGGCATTTATTATTTGAATAAAGTCTTCAGCTTTTAACGATGCGCCTCCAATTAAACCTCCGTCAACATCGGGGTTTGCAAACAGTTCTTTTGCGTTTTTCGGGTTGCAGCTTCCTCCGTATAAAATGCTTGTATTGTTGGCGGCCTCGCCAAATTTATCGGTTAGCAGGTTGCGGATAAATTTATGAACCTCCTGTGCTTGTTCAGGAGAGGCAGTTTTTCCTGTTCCAATTGCCCAAACGGGTTCATATGCAACCACTACTTTTTCAAAATCGTCGGTATTCAAATCGAACAGAACTGTTTCTATCTGTTTTTTTATTACCTCAAAATGCTTTCCGGCTTCTCTCTCTTCTAATACTTCGCCAACACAATAGATAGGGGTTAAATTAAACTCTAACGCTTTTTTTACTTTTATATTTAAAAGCTCGTTTGTTTCGCCATAGTATGCCCTGCGCTCCGAATGCCCGAGAATAACATGGTCGGCACCGGCTGACCAAAGCATTTCGGCCGATATTTCGCCGGTATATGCTCCTGATGTTTCGGTTGCGCAGTTTTGTCCTGCAACTGAAATCCTGTCATTGTTAACTACCTTGTTTACCTCGGTAATGTGTGTAAATGGGGGTGTTATAACAACGGTAACATTTTTGTCGCCTTTTTCAGTTACTGTTTTGCTAATCTCAATTGCTAAATCAACACCTTCTTGGAATGTCTTATTCATTTTCCAGTTTCCTGCCACAATTTTCTTTCTCATAGTTTTCTGTTTTTTAAATTTTATGTAACCAATTAGTTATATGCCTATTGATATTAGGCTTATATTCATAGACTTTAATAGTATTTAATTCTATTTTGTCTATAAAAACATCAATTTATTTTAAATATTGATTTTCTAATCAGCAAATATAAGCTAATCATTAATCCACTTGCCGATATTAGTAATAAAATGTAATAATTATCGCTACTTTTTTTATATTCTGAAATTGTTTGGGCATTTATATTTTCCTCCAACTCCGAAGTGCAGGGTATATCATTATTATGCCACTTATTTATTATTGCCCCCGATTTTATTAGCACTAATCCGGGGTTTGAGCGTATTATTGTTTTCAGGGTTATCTCATCGGCCCCATAAAAATCAAAATCGTTTTGTGTTGATTCTAAATAACTGTCAATATCACTGTTTGATGAGGATGTAATGCCATAAAAATTGTATCCTCTGTCAATGCAAAATTGAATTAGTTTATCAATTTTTTGTTGATTTTTATATGAGTAACCATCTAATTTATATGATATTAGTAAGAAAGTATAATTCTTGCTAGCCAATAACAAATCGGTTATGTCATCACCCTCGGCAGTTGTAATAATAAAATCGTGAATTGGGGGTGTATATCCATTTTTCACTAAAATATTTTTTGAATCGACAAAAACCCATGTCGAATCGGGTAGATTATTAATTTTAAACTCTTTTTCAACGCCATCTTTTTTATATATAAATGTGCTTTCCCACTCGTCAACAGGGGCGTTTTCGGGTATTGTCATTTTTTCGGGTATATATGTGCCAACTTTGTAAGGCCTAAAATCAATTATTGGCAGATGATAGTATGAGTATGCCGACAAAAAACCAATAAATATAGTAGCTATGCCAACCCCTGCCCATTGCTCTATGCAATGTAAGTTGCTTACAATTTTTTTACGGACAATAAATACATAAACAACCGGAATAAGTATAATTATGTTTTTCCCGAAAGTTTGCCAGTTAGTTAAAATAAGGGCATCGCCAAAACAGCCGCAGTCGTGTACAGGGTTGTTTATTGCCAATATAAAAGTTAGCGGTGTAAAAAACAACATAAAAAGCAAAGCGCCTAAAATAGCCTGTTTTGCCTTTAGGTTAAGCAGTAGGGCAACCCCAATAACAAACTCTGTTAACGATAGGGTAACCGACAAAAAGAATGATAATGGCGTAGCCCATTCAGTACCAAATGCAATAAAATAATCGGTTAGTTTATAGGTAAAGCCTAAAGGGTCGATGCTTTTTACAAAACCCGAGTATATAAATATTACGCCGATAAAAATACGGCTTATAGTCAATAAAGTTTTATGTAATTTATTCATATGTATATAGTTTTTAAATGCAAGGAACGTTGAGGTTCGCTGAGTTGTTTTTATTCATTTTTGTGTACTCTATTTCCTTGTGGTTGGTTTTATCTGTTTATATTTTGTCTGACAACAGGTGTGCCCTAATAATTAATATCGGTCATTGGCTGTTTATACTATTTTATATGTTTTTAATTTGTCAATTAATTTTTCAAATATCTCATTGGGCTTAAGCATTTGCCCATTGGCATTATAGCACTTTATCAATTTAAAGTTGTTATCGGTTTTTATTAGGCTTAGGTACTCTTGGCGCACACTCTCTTGAAAACTCAGGTCGGCTTCGTGAATATCTTTTTTGCCATTTAAATAATCGCGATCATCGCCTGTGCGCTGGTTTGTTAAGCTGTTTGTTGTAAAGCTGAATGGCACGTCAAGAAAAAAGCTCACTTCGGGCTTTGGTATTTTATAGTAATTGTACTCCAATTCTATAAGCCATTTGTGTAGTTTCTTTTTTTCGTTTTTATCGGTAATTTTAGCACCTTGAAATGCCATGTTTGAATATACATATCTATCGACAATAACCAATTCGTTTTTTTCTTGCCATCTGTTTATCATGGTTTTTGCATCATCTCTGTCGCCGGCATAAATTAAGCCTACCAAATATGGGTTTACCTCATCAATTTTACCTAAATCGCCCCGCAAAAAACGGGCAACCAAATCGCCAAATACCCCTTCGTCTGCACGCGGAAAATGTAAATACTTGTATGATAAGTTATTGTTTTCAAGATAGTTTTTTAATAGTTTTAACTGAGTTGATTTGCCTGAACCGTCTAAACCTTCAATTACAATAAAACTCATATGTTTTGTGTTTTTTTTATGAATTACAAAAATATAAAAATCTGTTTTTTTATGGTTATTTATTTGAATAAATAGTGTTAAAGTTTTCTTAATATAGTTATGATTGATACAAAAGTATGAGATTAACACCCTGATTCATCAGGGTGAGTATGGTAAAATGATTATACCCACCCCCTAAAATTACGTTTGCTAAAAGCAAACGTAATTTTAGGGGGGGAGAAATATCTTACATTTTTTCACCCAATTAAAATTGGGTGTTAATCTCATATTTTCTAT
>CAYQPP010000038.1:14205-17340 GCA_964419235.1 uncultured Bacteroidales bacterium | reverse complement strand
AACAAATCCAAATGTCCTGCATCCTGAATTGTTATTGTTTTGTAATTTTTATAGCCTAAATAGTTGCTTTCTTTAATAAAATCTGGTGGCGATGCCACATCAAAACCACCCATAATAAATAAAACCCCAACTGTATCAGTATTTTGGCATTGTTCAGCCGGTGAATTTTCAAGTAATGGTATTTGTGGGCTGTACCATACGTTAACCGCATTAGTAATTCTATCTCCAATTGTATTTAAGCTGTTTGGTTTAAAGGCTACCCTGCCCTGCTTTTTTAACAATACATCGCCTGTTATTATATCGCCCGGAAAGTTGCGGTAAAACTCATTATATAGCTTAATTATTTTTTTTGGGTTGCCGTTAAAAGCATACTCATAGGCTTCAAAAACCTTTTCAATTTTATCTATCGAGTATAGTTTTGAGAAACCAAAAAACAAAAACCTATATGGATTTATATTTTTGTTTTTATCAATAATTGCATTTAACAGGCTGTCGATATCTGATAAAAATATATTAAACAGGTTGCTATCAATTACCTGTTTTGGTTTTTTAAAGTGTTTGTATAGTTTATATATCTGTTTGTTGTAATTATCACCGTCAAACAAAAAATAGTTTATGGGCCTCGCTCCTATTAAAATCATTTTTGCGATATTTTTAGGATATTTTTCATAATACAATTGACTAAGCATTGTACCATAACTAAACGAGAGTAGGTTTATTTGGTTATATTCCAAACTTTTTCGCGTTATCTCAATGTCGCCAACAACCTCATCCATTGAATAACCATTAACATCAATCCTATCCTGCTTCCATTGCTTTAAACATGAGTCGGCTGCAATTTGAAAAAGCCGTGCCGAATTGTCTAAATTTATTGTATCGCTTATAAAGGCATTTTTCATGCAGGGGCAGTTCAGTTTTACCGAGCCGTCAACACCCCGATAACCTACCAATACTATATCATGCTTGTTCAACAATTCTTCAAAAAAAAGCTGGGGCTGAAAATTGCTTTCGCCGGGACCACCATTTAACAAAAATACCGGTTTGTTTAATGAATCGGGGTTTGCAGCCTTAATGCGTATAACAGGGATATTGATAAGCCTACTGTTTTTTTTATTTCGGTTCTCTTTTACTATGAGTGTGCCATAGTCGGCAGGATAGTTATTATATGTACCTTGTTGCCAAATAATTTGGTTTGAATCGTTAACGGTTATAACTTTACCTGTTTCATAATGATATACTTGCCCAAGTGCATTTGTTGCAAAAGTTAAAGTTATTAATACAAACAACAGCAAGCGCAACATATAATTTAATATAAAATTTAGGGTAATAATTATTGAGCATTGTGGAGATATCGGGCAATTAAATGAAAAGCAGGTTTTGCCTAACACTAATAACTAATTAACTCGAACGGGACATCAACAATGTCGGCATATGATTCGCCTGCATCTTCCATATCCTCGTCGTCTTCCATAAAATGCCATTTAACGGTAATTTTTTTACCATTTTCGGCTATTACTGCAAAGCGCTCTAAAATATCTAATATCTGTTTTGACGATGCCGAATTAAAGTATTCCATGCTAAACTCCACAACAGTCTCATCGTTTGGGTTTTTTACATATTCTTCAATCCAAAGGTGTACAGGGTCATAAAACTCTTTAACATCTTCAGGCAATGATTTTCCGAGAAACTTAAACTCTTTGGTCTCTTTATCTAATACTATTTCAGGACTCTCATCGGTGCCTGCTATTCTTTTTGCTTCCATTAAACTCAAAATTTGTTTAGTTGTTTTTACCTATACTTAAAAGGTCATTTGCAACAAATTTAGTAAATACGATTATTTATAGCAACTATAAAACAAAATATATGAGTTATTGTTTTTGTAAATTTGTTATCCTCTGTAATAATGAGGGGTGCGAATAATTAATTGTTACATAAAAAGGGTGTGGTGTTAAATTACTCAAATTGTTTGATGCTAATTTTTTAAGTGCTGAAATCAACGCTTCGTTATTATGGTTTTGTGCTGCAAAATTATCGGCCTGATACTCGTTTTTTCTTGATAAAATATTCATAAACAATCCGGTAATTAATGATAATGGGGTATATAACAACCCAAATGCAATTAAACCGATATGAAATACCGGCACTTCAACACCCAATGCTTTTGATAAACTTGGGTTTGAGATAAAAAGCGATAATAAAAACAGCATTAACCCCATTTGCAATATACTCAGTACTAAACCGGTTATTGTGTGCCGCTTTTTATAATGTCCTATTTCATGTGCCAAAACGGCAATTAGCTCATCGGTTGTTAGCTCCTTAATTAATGTGTCGTAAAGTACAATGCGTTTTTTTGGCCCCAACCCTGTAAAATATGCGTTTGCCCGCGTTGAGCGTTTTGACCCGTTTATTTCGTAAATTTCTTGCAAATTAAACCCTACTTTTGAGGCAAACTCATTTATAGCTGTTTTTAACTCCCCTTCGGGCAATGGCTTTTGTTTATTAAACAGAGGTACAATTAAGTTACTGTAAAAAAGTGTCATAAATAGGGTAAATAGTGCTAAAATAGCCCATGTATAAATCCAAAATCGCTCGCCCGAAAATTCATAAAACTTATATACAACGGTATAAATCACACCTCCGATAATAATTGAAAGCATGTACCCTTTTAGTTTGTCAAGAATAAATGTTTTACGGGTGGTTTTGTTAAACCCGAATTTTTGCTCAATAACAAAGGTGTCATAAACCGAAAATGGCAGCCCTATCAAGTCCATTGCAAAAAACAGTACCCCAAAAAACAGTAAGCCCAAAATAATAGGATTGCTTGTATAATTGCTTATTGTGTAATGCAGCCAACCAAAACCCTGAAATACCAAAAACAGCAGCATAACCACAAAACTAAGCCCCGATGTAATAAATGAGAACCTTGAGTTTACTTTTGAATACTCTTGCTGCTTTTTGTATTTTGCTTCGTCATAAATGCCCTGCAATTCGTTAGGTATTGGTTTTGAGCGCCAACTACCGTTGAGCCATTCCATTATCCGCTCAAAAACAAAATCGAAAATTATTATTGCTACTATTATCAAGAATATTGTATTGTGCATTTTTAAATTGTTAAATTGTTACACTGTTAAATTG
>CAYQPP010000038.1:0-14105 GCA_964419235.1 uncultured Bacteroidales bacterium | reverse complement strand
CAAGAATATTGTATTGTGCATTTTTAAATTGTTAAATTGTTACACTGTTAAATTGCTAAATTGTTACACTGTTAAATTGCTAAATTGTTTACTTCTTACTTCCCACTTACAACCCCAAATTGCTTATCAAGTTTTTCTGATTCATTAATTCTCGATAAAATCTGCTTAAAATATTCATGGGCACTATATGTGTCGTACTTCATTATCGAGTCTTCAAGCCACTCTAATGCAATATCTAACTTACCCTCAACCTCGCAGGCCAATGCCATATTGTAGCAGGCTGCTGCCGATAGTCGTCTGTTTTCGCTTTTGGTCAACTCTTTCCATAATAAAGCTGCACCGTGCCAATTATCGGCATAAGCGTATATTGCCGCTTGCTGCATTTCGTTGCTTCCGTTGTTAAAAAAATCGCGCTGTACCGGTAGCCAAAAAGGTGCTATCCTATCGGCCACTTTTGTTGATATGCTTAATGCAATCTCTTCAGCAAAAAAATTAACGGCTTTTTGATGTTTTATCGCATTAAGATATTCTTTTTTAGAGCTTAACTCATCAAAATACAGTGTATCGCGTTGAATCCTCTTTTCTAATATTCTATGCTCTTTGTTCAAATATACCCTCCACATTGAGTTAGCAATTAAAACAAGATTTTTGTATGATGTGTACACATATCCGTCATAATAGCTTAAGCGCATAATTGTATCAATAATACCAAATGCCTCAAGCGAAACCAAAGCGTCGGTATTGTACTTTGAGCATAAGGCATTTACATTTTGCCAATCAATAGGTTGAAGTAAATCTTTAGCCTGCCTAAAGTAAATATCTTTAATTAAAACACTTTTGTCAAATCGAGGCGATTCATTTATAATATCGTTAACCTGTTTTGCTATTAATTGTGTTGCAGCGGTATCAAGTTGAAAAAGCCCTTTTTGAATCTCGTTTTTAAATGTATCGGATGGAAAACTTAAACTATTATTGATTATTAAAACGGAGTTGATATGCTGTGGAATAGTGATTTTTGCGGGTTTTATTACCTCAATTTCAACCGTGCCCATAGTATAGCAGCTTGTTATGGCTAACGAAATTACCGCAAACAATATTTTAGGTATGTGTTTTTTTAAGTGTCTCATCTGTTTATAGTTTAGTTTACCATTGAGGCACAGAGGCTTTTTAGCTTAGTGGTTGGGTTAAATAATACCCCAGAATTTTCGTAAAAACCACTCTGTTGCCAGCATAAGTGCCAAAAATACAAACAGCCATTTTATATGTATAAGCTCACGCAATGTTTTTTGGGTATAAACAATTGAGGCTATATTAGCATTATCTTCAATAATTTTAAATAATTCACCAATATTGCGTTTATCAATCTGTTTTCCGTTGGTATTTACCGATAGTTTATACAGCATATTGTAGTTGGCAATTAAATTTGTTTGTTCAATAAGGTTTTCCTTTACAATAAAAGTGCCAATTTTGTTAAATGCAATATTTCCCAATTGGGTTGATGCCTTAAATGAGTATTTTCCAATATCTAAAACACCTAAATTAACAGTATAATTGTTATTTATTTGTTCAAATGTATGTGGGTATTTATTACCATCATTATCAAATATATTTAACTGAATTACAGCATTTTTGACCAATTCATTTGAAGCATTTAATAGTTTTGCGTTAAACTCTATTTCCTGATTTTCGTTAATTGTTTTCAAATAATTAATAACAAACGGTTTTTTTCTGTTTTTTAACGCTAAGTATTGAATTGTTTTTATTATTAATTCATTGGTTATTGAATGATCTCTGTATTTTTTATACTCTTGCAAGCGCCATTTCCATAATCCCTCGCCCAAAATAAAGCCCACTTTTTGTTGTCCTGTTTCATTAAAAGCCCAAAGGGGTTTGCGAGTTTCAATCTGACCAACTTGCTGATATAACAGCACATGGTTTTCGGGCAAAGTTTTATACAAGCCAAACGGGGTGTAAAGCGGAGGCATTTCAAGCATTGCTTGGTTATCAATAGTGATATTAAAAAGGGTAAACTCATTATTTAATGTAGGCAAAACCTCATCAAACAGGTTGTTTTTTTGGTCAATATTCAACATCAAATTCAGGTTATTAATAGATTTTACCGATGTCTCTTTACCAAACACAAACAGTAGCGGTATTTCATTTGTAACCAATTGCGGAATAATTTTTTGCAGGTTATTGTTGTTTGACGGCAATTGGTGCAGTATTATTAGTGCATAATCGCGCACATCTGATTTGAATTTGCCAATGTTTTTTACCTCAATTTCAAATGCAGGATTTGTTTTGACAATACGCTTAAATACAGCTACATCGGGATGGTAACCATTTTGTAGGAGAAGTATTTTACGCTTATCCTCTTCAACTTCAACATAAATCTTTTTTGTATTATTTAGCGTATTCGTTTCAGGGGCATCAATTGAAACCTTAATCGTGTATTCAAATACCCCTGCGCTGTCGGCGTTGATATAAAAAGGTATTTTTTTAAAATAACTGCTGTTTTCAACAGTTGTTTTTTTCGATTTTAATACATTGCCTTTATTGTCGGCAATTTTTACATTAACCGTTTTGCCTTGTAGCATATTTGCCGATATGCTTACCATTACCGGAAATTTGGTATTTTTATATACCACTTTGTTAAAATCAACCTTTGAAACGGCTATATCGGTGTTCAAAAGCGTGTCGCCAAATGGCACGGTATATATGGGAAAAGGCAAATTTTGCGAAGCATACATCGGGCCAATGCCTTTGTTATACAACCCGTCGCTTACTATAACAAGCGCTCCAATATTTTGATTAAACCATGTAGTATTAAACTCTTTAAAAAGGTTATCGAAATTTGTTGTTTTATCGGTAAACGAAGGGTTTAAATTGCAAACCGAATCGCCAAATTGCAAGGTATGCACATCGTATTTTTCAGAGAGTTTTTCTTTAAGTGTGTTTAATAAATTTGGAAAACTATCGCGCAAAAATGTCGAGTCTTTTGACAAAACCATTGATTGCGAATTGTCTTGGGCAATAATAACAACGGGCTTTTGGGTTTGCTTGGTAATAAGTTTTATTAATGGCCCCAACAATAAAAATCCAATAAACAAGAGTGAAAAAAAACGTATTGTTGATAAAAAAACAGTTTTTTGTCTTCCTAAATCGGAAGATATAAGGTTTTTATAATATAAAAAATATGTTAACGCACCCGAAATGCCAATAATCAACAGTAGCCAATAAATGCTTTGAGTAGTAATTACAAAGGTATTCACAAGTATTATTTAAAAGATTAATCTCACAATTGTATGTTTACCCACATGCCAAAATTGTATGGCGGAGCAAGTTCTATGCAGTTTGCTGCAAAACACAATATTTATACCTCGCCTATTTGCAGCAAGGTTGTTCATTAATTCAAAAAAAACAGATGCAAAAATCAAAACCCGTCTTGCACATAAATGCCGAGACGAGTTTTAATTATCTGTTTATAAAAATTTTGAGTTCTTCAAAACAGCCGAAAACTATGTAAGCATTGCTCCACAAACATTCAATACCTGCCCGCTTACATACGACGACAGCTCTGAACCAAGAAATACTGTAACATCGGCTACCTCTTCGGGTTTACCGCCGCGCTTTAGCGGAATATCTTTTAACCAACCCTCTTTTTCCGAATCAGGCAACTGTGCTGTCATTTCAGTCTCGATAAACCCCGGTGCAATAGCATTACAGCGTATATTTCGCGACCCGAGCTCGCGGGCAACCGATTTGGTAAACCCAATAATTCCGGCTTTTGACGCTGCATAGTTTGCCTGCCCTGCATTACCGCGCACACCAACTACCGAGCTCATATTGATAATTGAGCCATAACGCTGTTTTAGCATATATTTTTGTACTGCCTTTGTAAGGTTAAAAACCGATTTCAAATTAACTTTAAGTACTAAATCCCATTGGTCTTCGGTCATGCGCATCAATAACCCGTCGCGCGTAATGCCAGCATTGTTAACCAAAATATCAACTTTGCCAAAATCGTCAACAACCTCGTCAACA
Organism: uncultured Bacteroidales bacterium; assembly: GCA_964419235.1. Taxonomy (GTDB): domain Bacteria; phylum Bacteroidota; class Bacteroidia; order Bacteroidales; family SZUA-534; genus GH45. The sequence continues at coordinate 10,061 of CAYQPP010000038.1, read as the reverse complement.
AATTTATGAGAACCTTCGTAATCGCTGGCATCCGATGCATAAGCTTTGGCTTTAACACCGTACGATTTAAGTTCATCTTCAACAGCTTTTGCATTTTCGTCAACAACAAGGTCGGAGAAAGCCACGTTTGCGCCCTGTTTGGCATATCTGATGGCAATCTGTTTTCCGATACCGCGCGACCCACCGGTTATAATAGCTACTTTTCCTTCAAGAAGTTTCATAATTGATAGTTTAATTATTTTAAAGATTATTTGTTTAAAAAACGCACAAATATAAGTAAATTATTAGAATGAGTATTTTGTTTTTACCGGTTTGATTAATCCGAAAAATTTAGCTTATATCTATTGACCGGCTCATATGCTTTTCGATGGTTTTTAGCAAAACGTCGGCATGCACCGGTTTTGGTATATAGTCAACGCAGCCTGCATTAATGGCTAACTGTTTTTCATCGCCAAGTGTATATGCTGTTTGTGCTATAATTGGCACCGTGCTCAATTTCGATATTTCAGCAGTAGCGTCAATGCCATTCATTATAGGCATTCTTATATCCATTAAAATGCAATCGCACTCCTTTTTTTCTTTAATATAATCTAAGGCGTCTTTACCATTTTTTACCCAAACCACTTTTGCTTTTGACGGGGCTATTATGTGCTCTAAAAACTTGTAGTTCTGCTCAACATCTTCGGCTATTAAAATTGTTTTGCCACTCCAGTCGTATGTAGCCTTGTTTTTGCTAACTTCTTTTTTTATTGCATCGGTAGCCTCTTTGGGCAAAGGGTGTGTAAAATAAAATGCCGAGCCCTTGCCGGGATATGAAACCACCCTTATTTCGCCGCCCATCAACTCAACGAGGCTTTTGCATATTGCCAGTCCTAACCCTGTGCCATTGTACTCTTTGGTGTATGAACGGTCAATTTTGCTAAACCTCATAAAAATAATATCCTGAGTCTCTTCGGCAATTCCCATGCCTGTGTCTTGCACGTAAAACTCAATATTATCGGGCCAAATATTGCTGATGCCAAAATGAATTGAGCCTTTATCGGTAAATTTTATTGCATTGTCAATTAAATTGTTCAATACCTGCTTAAACCTAAAGGCATCGGTTTTAAACGGAACATTTTTATATTTATCGGGAAAATCAAGTATCAGCTCAAGGTCGTCTTGATTAACAAGACTGCTGTTTCTGCTGTGGTTTGTATAAAGTTCTTTAAATATATGCGATAATGAATATTTGTCTTTTTGTATGCGCAACTGTCCTGTTTCAATTTTGGCAACATCAACAATATTGTCAATAAGCGTAAGCAAATCTTGCCCGCTGTTGCTAACAAGTTCAACAAACTCCTCGCGCTCGCCAATAGTTAAATCGGGGTCGGCCAATAAATCGGAAAAACCGATAATGGCTGTCATGGGTATGCGTATATCGTGCGACATATTAGCCAAAAACGATGATTTGAGTCTGTCTGCCTCCTCAGCTTTCTCCTTAGCCTGCAACAGCTTATCTTCAAAATGGTTTCGCGATATTAGGTTTGATATAAGCGACGAAATCATTTTCAGATAGTTAATATCGGTTGTGTCCCATGCATCGGTGCTATTATTTTCGAAAAATACCGAGCCAAACAGCTCTTCTTCAACAAAAATTGGAAAAACATATGCGTTATTTATCTTTATTTCGGCAAGGAATTCCCGAATATCGTCGGGCATATATTTTTGTGAAAAGCCAAGTATCATTTTACGCTCAAGCAGCATTTTATTCCACGATGGTACTTTGCTGTAGTTTATTGTGAAATTTTGAGGCAAAAGTGGTGTGTTTTTCACCGAATGCTGAAACTTGATAACACCTTTTTTATTATGGTTATAGAAAACAATAATCCGCTTTGTATTAAAATGGTATCCTATACGCTCCAATACATGAACATATTTATCTTTATAGCTCTGTTCAGAATTAAAGATGTTAAGTATTTCGGTAAACAACTCGTTTCTTTGCAGATTTTTATTTAATTGTTCTTTAGTGAGGTAAAAATCGGTAATATCAACAATTTTACATGCTATTAATGATTTTGATACTTTGTAAATACTGAACTTAAAGTACTTGTTCCGGTTTTTTATAAAAATCTCAATGTCATTGTCAAAATTAGGATCGATTTCATCAGGCACAGGAAAATCCTCGGAGGGTTCAAGAAAATCGCCCATTATTTTTCCTATAATCTCATTTTTCTCTTTTTCAATAATATTACAGCCTGCGTTGTTAATATCTTTAATTATCCATGCAAACAGGGTATTGTCGTCGCCATCGGGTTTTCGCAGCAATAACAGCCCCTCTTCAATATGCTGGTCGAGAAACTCAACTGCCTTTTTTAAATTATTGACCTCTTTTTCTTTTGATTTAACCTCTTGAATATTGTCGATTTGTACCAATACCGATACTTGGCTATTTGACAGCACCAGTTTTTTAAATATGATATGCACAGGGATTACCCTGCCCGTTAGGGAAATAATTTCGCTCTCGGCTTCGGCGCTAACCTGTTCTCCGGAAACAATTTGCGAAATAAACCGGATAACCTCTCCTCTTTGGTCGGGATGTATTATCTCAGAAAACTTTATGCCTTCAATATCTTTTTTATCAGTATCTAACAGTTTTAAGGCAGCTTGGTTTATATATTTGAATTCCTCGCCCTGTATTACTATTACTCCCTCTTGAGTATGGTTAATTATTTGGCTATATAAATTCTCTTTCGACTCAAAAATTTTACTTTTCTGTGTTATTGAATCTTCAAGTTTGCTTTTCGACTTTTTTAACTCTTTAACAAGTTTTTCTAAATCTTTATATGATAGAGGCTCTGACATAAATTACCCGGTTTGTCTGTTAAAATGTTGTTTTTTTATCATTAACCCAAATATACATAATAATAATACTTATTTAACCTGATTAATTCATAAATTTTGCTATTTGGTTGACAGCTATTGATTATTAACATGTTGCAATTTGAATAATATTTTAAAAATATATTATGCTTATGCATAATAATTAATACCTACTTTTTGCAGGTTAATAGTTCTATAACTATTAAAACAGGAAAATGTTGAATAAAACTATTAACAACTTCAAAAAATAGTTTTGTTATAAAATTCTGGTGTAAAACCGTATAAAAATAACAACATTATTAGTATTTTTGGCTGGCTTAATAAAAATTAAATTAAAATGAAGAAATTAAATTTAATTGCACTGATAATATTGATTAGCAGTTATACCAATGTTTTATTGTCGCAACATTACAAAATAGATGTTAAGATTGATAATTTGGCCGATAGCACAATATATTTGGGTTATTACTTTGGCGATAAACAATATGCAAAAGATACATTGCTGCTTGACAAAAAAGGCCACGGGGTTTTTCAAGGCAGCGACACTTTAAAAGGAGGTGTGTATTTTGTGCTTGTGCCCGGAAATATGTTTTTTGAGTTAATAATTGATAACGACCAAAAATTTAGCCTTGCAACATCGTATGACGGCGATGCCCGTTCGTTAACAAAGAAACTTACATCGAGCGGTAGTGCCGATATGGATTTGTATTTAGACTACCAAAGGTTTATGACACATAAAGGAGAACTTGCCATAAAACTGCGCAACAAGCTTAAAGAAACCGACGATGAAAAAGAGAAACAGAGTATTAAAGACAGTCTTGAATTGCTGCATAATGAGGTAAAAGCAAATTGGGATAAAATTGAGAAGGAGTACCCCAAAAGCCTGTTGACATCAATACTATTATGCAATAAGGAGGTTGATATACCCGAACCGCCAAAAGATAAAAATGGAAATATATTAGATTCGTCATTTCAATACAATTACTATAAAAAGCACTATTTTGATTATGTGAATTTTGCCGATGAGAGGCTGATTAGAACACAATTCTACCATCCGAAAATTGACCGTTATTTTGAAAAAATGATTATACCAATGCCCGATACCGTAATTAAGGAGTGCAGGGCTGTATTAGAGAAGGCATCGGTTAACCAAGAGGTTTTTAAATATACCTTGCAACTGCTTTTTAACAAATACAACAACTCAAATATTATGGGTATGGATAAGGTGTTTGTGTTTTTTGCCGAATCGTATTACCTGAATGGCAAAGCAAGCTGGGCCGATTCGGTTTGGTTAAAAAAGGTTGAAAACCGTGTTAAAGACATTAAACCAAATTTGATTGGCGGAAAAGCCCCCGAAATAAAGCTGCTTAGCCCAAATGATGAATTTATTTCGTTACACCTGATAAAAGCCGAATACACCATTTTGTTTTTTTATGAACCCAGCTGCGGACATTGCAAAAAGGCTACACCTATATTAAAAGAGCTATCGGACAAATATTGGGAAAAAGGTGTTGAGGTTTTAGGAATATACACGCAGTATGAAAAAGACGATTGGCTTGAATTTATTAAAAAGCAGGGGCTCAATAATTGGATAAATGCATGGGACCCATATAATCAATCGAATTTTAGACACAATTACGATGTAAGGGCAACACCATCAATTTATTTGTTAGACAAAGATAAAAAAATTATTGGCAAAAGGATTGATGTTGAAACAGTTGGCAAGATACTTGAAGACGAGTATAAGAAAAAGGAACACTTAAAAAAGTAGTCCGGCAATAAATACCGGACTACAATGTAAATTAGAAGGGAACATAGAAGAAACCTTCATTAAGGCAAGTTATGCAGCCATACAATAACCTGCCTGCACATTCCTGAACGTTCAGAAGTTTATTGACTCCAAAATAATAGGGCTGTTTAAAGATATTATTGAAAAAACACGCTGTTTTTGTGGCTATTTTTCTTTAATTACTACATTAAAAATAAAGAGCGTTACCACCGACGACGCAAAAATTACCAGTAATGATGTCATTATTTTACGCATTACCTCTTCAAGTGCTATAATATCCCATATGGCCAAAACGGCAAGTGCGGTAACTATAACAACAAAAAGTGCTAAAACATACGATGTTAATTTTTTGGCTGTAATATTCATTTTTTAATAAATTTATTAGTTAAAACATTTTTTTTTATTTGATAATTGTATAAACGTTTAACTGTACCGGTTTGTTACAATGGGTAAAATAAGGACTACGCCTAATTATTGACTATAAAGATACAAAGCTTTTAAATTATTGGGTTTATTATTATAATTATCTTTAAATCAACAACTCACGCCGTAACTTGCAGATTTAAGGTAAACACAAGCCTACTGTTAAATATCCAATATTGTTTTATCAACTATTTTTTAGTTTCAGAATAGAATATTGTACGTGATATATTCTGTCCGTTTCTAAAATAGAAAGTCCCGTATGAGTATTTTACTTCAATGTACTCTTTGGCAATACCATTCCTATTTACAATTACCCGTTTAATTTTTTTATTCTTTTTCTCATAGTGTTCAACCGTAACACCTTCGGGATATTGTTTCGATAGTTCGTTTAAGAATTTCTGGTTGCGTTTTTCGCCACTATAATCAAAATCTCCTTTTTTAAATGAGCTTTGTGAAGCTGCCAACTCAGCTTGCTTACGCTTGTTTTCTTCAGCAGCAGCAAATGCTTTTTGCTCTTGTATTTTTCTTTCGCATATTTCAATCTGGTTTATCGGGTATTTCTCATTTGGTTTTAAACTGCCTGCACTTTTATATAAAGCAATTGCGGTCGAGTAGTTTTTTGTTTTATATGTTGCATCGGCCTGTTTTATAAACTTGTTATAATCGGCATCGGTTTTAGCCTGTTTCTGTTTAGCAAGCATATCCTTTTCAATTAAATTGTCAATTTCAACAAGCTTTGCCCGTGCGGCTGCATCGTTAGGCTTTAAATTGATTGCGGTTGTATATTGCTGTTTGGCACCGATATACTCTTTTGTGTTTTTCAATTTATCGCCTAATGCCATAGCTTTATTGTAGTCGGCCTCAATTTGGGCTGCTTTGTCTTTTAAAATCTGCTTTATTTTCACAATCTGCTTATCGGGGAAAGTTTCGTCACTTTTAATAAACTTAGCATCCATATAGGCTGATATTGCACCATTATAGTTTTTTGAGTCGAATAGTTTTCCTGCCTCATCAATTTTTTCGTTATACGACTTCATTAATGCCTGTAATTCGGCTTCACGCTTAGCGGCATCGGCTATTAAAGCATCAATTTTAACTATCTGGTTTTTAGGATACGCCTCGTTTGGTAACAAAGCCCCTGCCTGTTGGTAAAGTGTTTTAGACTCTTTATAGCTTTTTTTATTAAACAGGCTATTTGCTTGCGATACCAAGTTTTTGTATTGTTCTTGTGTTTTTGCGTTTGCATCAATAATTGCTTGAATCTCGCTTATTTTCTGTTTTGGCAGCACCTCGTTAGGCATAATTTGCGATGCTTGCTTATACGCCGATAAAGCCCCGTTAAAGTTTTTGTTGTTCAATAGGCTTTCACCCTCGGCAATTTTTTGCTTATATGCTTTTTGTTGTGCTGCAAGCGTTTCGGTAATATTATCAATTTCGGCAATTCGCTCTTTTGGGTACATTTCGTTAGGCTTTAGCAGCGATGCCTGAGAATAGTTGTTTTTTGCCTGTTGATACTTCTTTTGATTGAAATTAAGGTCGGCATTTGTGATAAGCGTTTTGTATTGCGATTCGATTTTTTCGCGCTCGCTTGCCAAACGTGCCTGCTCGGCCAATAGTTTGTCAATTTCGGCAATTCGCTGTTTTGGGTAGGCCTCGGTTTGCTTTATTGCAAGTGCTGCCTGATATTGACCTTTGGCTTGCTCAAGGTTGTTGCTGCTGTATGCCGCATCGGCCAATTTTATATAATTATCATAAGCTGCTGCATTTTTTTGCAATTTTTCCAGCAATGTGTTAATCTCAATAATTTTTCCTTTTGGATATTGCTCCTCGGGTTTTATGCCCGATGCCGTGTTATATAATGCAAGTGCTTCGCCATACGATTTTGAGGCAAACAATTTATCGGCGGCAGATATTGACTCTTTGTACCTCCTATCTTTATCGGCAATTCCGCTTAACAGGTTGTCAATCTCAACAATCCTCTGTTTTGGATATACCTCGTCGGGTAAAAATGTTGAAGCTTTTTGATAAAGGGTTTTAGCCTGAACATATGTTTTGCTGTTAAACTGTGCATCGGCCTGAGCTATTGTGTTATCATACTGTTTTTTATTTTGTTCGTATTTAGCCTTAGCTGCCATTATTTGATTCAACAAAGCATCAATTTCGGTTATTTTTTGTTTTGGATAAGCCTCGTTTTGTTTTATTTGCAATGCATTGGTATATGTAGCTTTTGCCTCGTTATATTTTTCATTTAAAAAATACTGGTCGGCGGTAGCAATTGCAGCCAAATATTTATCGTTAAGCGATTTTTGCGAAGCCAGTATCCGGTCAATTTCTGAAATACGCTTTTTCGGATACTCCTCGTTGGGTTTTATTTGCAATGCATTGGTATAAGTGGTTTTTGCATCGTTATATTTTTTATTGTTAAAATGCCCGTCGGCGGCAGCAATAATTGCAAAATACCTACTGTTGGCCTCTTTTTGCGATGCCAATAATTTATCAATCTCAACAATTTTTTGCTTAGGGTAAGCCTCTTGTTTTTTTATTAATGATGCATTTGTGTATGCAGCCCTTGCCTCAACATATTTTTTATTAAGAAAGTGTTGGTCGGCAGCTGCAATAACTGAATTATACCTGTCGTCGATAACTTTTTGTGCATTAAGCAGCTTGTCTATTTCGGTTATTCGTTGTTTTGGGTATGCCTCGGTTGGCTTTACGGCCAATGCCTGTGTATATGAGTTTTTTGACTCTTGGTACTTTTTTTCGGTAAAAAGCGCATCGGCTTTTGCAATTGCGTTGTTATAAGCATTATCGCGTGCAGCTTTTTGTTCATTGGCACTCTTTAACGCCAACAATTTGTTTTCAATTTCGTTAATCCTTGTTTGCGGATACTGCTCGTTAGGGAAGATACTTAATGCCAGTTGGTAATCAACCTTTGCCTCTTTCCACTTATCAATATTAAAATTATTGTCGGCACGGGCAATCGCCATGTCGTAATTATGTTTTTTCTTGGCGAGTTCGTTCAATATCTCATCAATTTCGATAATACGCTGCTTTGGATAGCTTTCGCCGGCTTTTAGCACTAATGCTTGGGAGTAACCGGTTTTTGCCGCTTCATACTCTTTTTTATTGAATGATGCATCGGCAAGTGCTATTAAGCGCAAATAGTTGCCTTCAACATCTTTTTTCTTCTGCTGTGCAAGTTGCAGCAACAGGGCATCTATCTCTTTAATTTTTGATGCAGGGTAAGCTTCGTTTGGTTTTATGCTTAACGCTTGTTGGTAATTGTTTTTTGCCGATTGGTACTCTTTATCTAAAAATGATTTATCGGCAACCGCAATAAACCCATTATACTTTTCATTTAACGATTTGTTTCCTGCCAGTATATTATCAATCTCGGTAATTTTTGTTCTTGGGTAAGTTTCGGCGGGTTTAATTTGCGATGCTTTTACATAGTTGCTACGCGATGCTATATAGTCTTTGCCCGAAAAACCTTTATCGGCTAAAGCTATTGCAGCCCTATATTGCTTTTCAATCTCCTCTTTCGATTTTTTATTTTTGGCAAGCTGGGCTATCAACACATTCAATTCAACCAGTTTATCTTTAGGGTATTGCTCTTTTGGCTTAATATTTAAGGCTTCGGTATATTTTGATACTGCATTTTCATACTGTTTTGATGTAAAAAGCCTGTCGCCGGCAGCAATTGCCTCGGTATAAGCTTTTTCCTTTGCTTGCTGTTCGTTAAATTGTGCATCTTTATCGTTAAGTATTTTTTCTATCAATGCCAATTGGTCCTCGGGGTAAGGGTTGCTTAAATAGTTGAGTGCCCTGTTATAATATTTTTTTGCATTTGGATAATCTATTGATTTGAAGTATTTATCGGCCTCGGCAATATTTTTTGCATAGTTTTTCTCGGCATTCTCGTCTTGGTGTATAATTTTCCCTATCATCACAATTTGATCATCGGGATATGTTTCATAAGGGTCTAAGTCAATAGCTTTGTCGTATAGTTCAACCGATAGGTCATAATCTTTATTGTTGAATGCAGCATCGGCTTGTGCAATTATTTTTTTATATGCCTGAGTACGTGCCTTTTCATAGGCTTTCATTAACGCCTCAAGTTTTTTTAGCATATTAAAGGTATAGGCCTCGTTGTAATCAAATTCGCCAACTTTATCGACATACATTATTTTTCCGATGGGTTTATCCAATAATGAAGCATCAAAACCATCAATAGTTGGAATCATGGTCATCACAAATTTATAGCTCCAAATCCCTACTTCGTCTTTTGGCACCCTAGTATTAAACGATAATTTTTTTGAATAATACCCTTGTTTGGCTACAACAATCTCATATTGGGCATTTAAATCTATTGAAAACTCAAACTTGCCTTTGGCGTCGGATGTGTATGTTTTTTCCTTAACGCCATTTTTTATGACTATTAATTTAGCCCCTTGCATGGCAGTCCTATCTACTTTTACCGACCCTTTTATTCCAAGCGATCCCTGATCGGCCTGCGAAAAAACATTAGTAATTGATACAATTAAAATTATAAATAAGGATGCTATATACTTGTTCATACACTTTTTCATTGTTAGAAAATTATGGCAATTTAACTAAAAATGCTTATTTTTTATAAAAATGTAAGCAAATTCATTCAACTTATGCATTTATTTTAATATCAAATTAGCTAAAAATAAAAAATACTTTATTAAATGCACAACTAAATACCATTTTTAATTGTTATTAATATAATGAATTTTGTTTAACTTTTAATTTTATACAGTATGACCGATTTTATTGAAAAACGCAAGAAAAAAGAGAAGCTAGAGATTGCTGAACGTAAAGTTGAAAAGGCTTGGGTAAGAGCGAGTAAAATAAGTAAAAAAATTAAACAGGCTAAGAAAAAAGATGAAAAAGTTATTAAATCAGGGCTTAAAATAAAACTTCAGGATGCTTTTAAGCGTCTGAAACGAAATAAAAAGGAGTT
>CAYQPP010000037.1:12404-17602 GCA_964419235.1 uncultured Bacteroidales bacterium | reverse complement strand
TTTTCACCTTTTATTACTATTTCTCCTTTTTTGCCTATAGGCAATGCATTTCCATCTTCATCGCATATTTTCAGCTCCATAGGTTGAACCAAATATCCGCTTGAGCCTAATTTGTGTTTTCTTAATGAATTGGATGAAATAACAGGAGTTGCTTCCGACAATCCGTAACCTTGCATCATTGGAATACCTATGGCGTAGTAAAAACGCTGTAATTCTATATCAAGTAATGCTCCTCCTCCGATAAAATATTTCATGTCGCCGCCAAATACTTCTCTGACTTTGCTGAATAATATTTTATCAAATAAATTAACCAGTGGTTTGAGCATAAAACTTAATCCTTTTCCTTTATTGTATCCTTCTTTGTTGTAAGCATAAGCTGTTTTTAATGCTAATTTAAAAAGAGTTTCGGTAAATTTTCCTTTTTCGGCAATACCTTTTTCTATATTCTTTTTAAAATTCTTGGCAAGAGCCGGAACACTCAAAAGCAAATCGGGCTTTATTTCTTTAATATTAACAGGAATATTTTTTAATGTTTGCATGGGAGTATCGCCAAGTTGCACAAATCCCATTGCCGCACCGTTTGCTATAAAACTATAAATACCCGCAACATGAGCAAAACAGTGGTCTAACGGTAAGATAAGCAGTGTTTTAAATGTGGGAGGAATAGTTATAAGCGATAACGATTGTTCTACATTTGCCGTATAATTACGATGCGATAAAACTACACCTTTTGGGTCGGCAGTAGTTCCCGATGTATAAGTTATATTAGCATAGTCATTGCCTTTAACTTCATTTTTTGCTTTTGTAACGGCTTCGGGGTTAGTATTGTTGTACTCAATACCGAGTTTATAAAGTTTTGAAAGAGATAAATCATCTCCATCGTAAGATTCTTTATCGTCAATATAGATGACTTTTTCTAAATCAGGCAATTCGTTTTTTATTAATTCAACTTTACCGGCTTGTCCTTTTGAAACAATAATTATACGTGAACCGGAGTGCTCAAGTCTGAATTTTAGTTCTACAGGTTCAAGTTTAACAGACAGAGGGACATCAACAGCTCCCGTATAAAGTATTGCCAGTTCGCTATAAACCCATGCACTGCGACCTTCGGACAATAATGCCACCCTGTCGCCTTTTTTTATTCCAAGACTCAACAGTCCTCCTGCATAAATTTCAACTATATCTTTAGTCTCTTTATATGTTGTTTTTTCATATTTGTCGGTAATTTTTTCCCACAATAAAGGGTTATCGGGGAATTTTTGCACATTCTCCTCAAAAAGCTGAATTATTGTTTTCATAAAGTATGATTTTTTTATTAGGAATAATATTTAAATAATAACTTAAGGTTTGTATTATAATAATCTATCACCCCACTAAAATATTTATTCAAAAATGATAAATTCAAATTAGAAATGCAAATTTTGATGTTTAAGACTTATTTTTTTGAATATCTGTTGATAAAGGTTATTTTTAAAAAAAATCTTAATTTAAAATTTATGCGAACTTTTTTTATTTTATTTTTTTCAATAGCTTTATTATCGGTTAAAGCTCAAGACACAACACTGTCATTGCTTTTTATGGGCGATATTATGGGACACGATTCACAAATACACAGTGCCTTACAGTTGGATGGAACTTATGATTATTCAGAAGTTTTTAAATATGTAACCGATGAAATATCAAGTGTTGATATAGCAATTGCAAATCTTGAAGTAACGCTTGCCGGACCTCCGTTTAAGGGATATCCACAATTCAGTTCACCTGATGCTTTAGCTGTGGCAGCAAAACAAGCCGGCATTGATATCTTATGCACGGCAAACAATCATTCGGTTGACCGCAGAAGACAAGGAGTTGTCAGAACAATAAAAATTCTTGACTCACTGCAGATTACACATACAGGAACTTTTTTGTCGAAAGAAGAACGAGCCAAGAAATATCCTTTAACAGTAAATAAAAACGGATTTAAAACAGTAATATTAAATTATACTTACGGCACAAACGGAATACCTGTTCCTAAACCTGTTGTTGTTAATATTATTGACACAAACATTATTAAAAGTGATTTACAAAAAGCAAAAAACCAAAACCCCGATATTATAATCGTATTTATACATTGGGGAAGTGAATATCAACATCAACCTAATCAGGTGCAAAAAAAAATTGCCGGAGTTTGTTTTAACAACGGGGCAAATCTTGTTATCGGAAGTCATCCGCATGTTATTCAAAAAAGTGAATTAATACAAGATTCTATTTTACCGCAATTTATTACTTACTCGCTGGGAAATTTTATCTCAAATCAGCGAAAGCGATATACCGATGGCGGACAGATGATAAAAATTGTTTTAGAAAAAAGAAATGATAGTATTTTTATTACTCAAAACGGATATTTTCTTACTTGGGTTTATACACCTGTAATTAAAGGCAAAAAGCATTTCCATATTTTACCTGCTGCAAGATTTGAGTTAAATCCCGATTTTTTTATCTCAAAAGAACATTATAACAAAATGATTCTTTTTGTTAAAGATTCGCGAGAATTATTGAACAGTTACAATAAAAATGTAGGTGAATATTTATATTACAACAAAAAATGGATTGCCCCTGAAAGATAACAATTGTTGATAATTATATTTTGAAATAAGTTTTAGTATAAGTAACTTGTAAAAAACTACAACTAAATTTACAATTATGTATCCGTTAAAAAAAGATTTAAAAATAAAATTAATTCTTTTGGCAACAATATTTCCGATGTCTTTATCAATATCGGGATATTTTATCGGATATTATGAATATAACTTAACTGTTGCTTATATATTGGGTTTTACAGGTTTAATTACGGGAATACTGCTTAATATAGTTTGTTTTTACCGTAAACTTTTCACAATAGTTTTATATCAAACACCAATCCCCATGGCTCTGTTTTTAATCAGTTGGTGGATAAGCAGCACTTTTGTAAATGATTTAAAAGCATTATTGTTTGCTGTTGGCGGTTTGGTTATCGGGCTATGGCTTAATAAAGAATTGGTTATTCCTTTTCAATTTTATAAAATCAAAAAAAGAGTATTGGCAATAGTTTATATATTTTTCTCTATAAGTGTTTTGGGATATTTTATGGGTATTCCTGTTTTTAATCTTTTATTGGGTTTTCTTGCAGGTAATTATTTGTCGATACGCGTTATGAGTAATTATAAGGTAGAACGTGAAATAACAAAAAATTTCAAAAAAGGAGCTTTATATACAAGTTTTGTTTTATTGATGATTACTTTGTTGGCTTGGTTTACAGCTATGTCTGATGTCGAAAATTCAATACAAACAGCAAACGAAGTTTTAGGAGTATCTTTAAGTAAAGATAAATTTATATTACTGATAACCACAGGGGGAATATTAATAGTAATTCTACAATATTTTATAACTTATTATACAGCAAAAACAATGCTTCAACTATGGAAACACAAACGTTTTAGTAAATATATGGTTAAAAATTGAATATCTTAACTCAAGATTAAATAATAAAGAATTATACTATATTAAATCCTAAAACCAGCACATCATCTACCTGTTCATTTTTTCCTTTCCACTGTTCAAATTCTTTTCCCAATTCTTCTGTTCTTACACTATAGTGCAATCTGTTTATTTTAAGTAAAATATTTTTAAATCTTGAATATTTTAATTTTTGAGCTTTATCACCTCCAAACTGATCGGCAAAACCATCTGAAAACATATAAACAGAGTCTCCTTTATACAAATTCATTTCAACGGAAGCATACGGCTCCTCAAAAAATTCATGAATACCGATAGGAATTTTATCGGGTTTTAATTCAATAAGTTTATTTTTTCTAATTATATACAACGAATTATTTGCTCCCGAATATTGCAATGTATTATCTACAATATCAACAATACATACAGAAATATCCATTCCATCGTGTGAATACGTTGAATTACCTATTTTCTGATGCAACGATGTTATTACTCTCTTTCGTAATTGCTCTAAAATTTGAGTAGAATTTGTAATATTATTATTATTAACGACTTCGTTTAAAAATGCAGCTCCGAGCATACTCATCATTGCTCCCGAAATACCATGTCCGGTGCAATCACCAACCACTATTATTGTTTTTTGCTTAATTTGCGATATCCAATAAAAATCACCACTTACTATATTTTTGGGACGATTAAAAATAAAATACTCAGGCAATAATTGTTTAATAAACTCAAAAGGCGGTAATAATGCTTGCTGTATCCTGCGAGCATATTGTATGTTTTCGTTTATTTCATTTTGTTGTTTTATTATTTTATCACGTTGCTTTAAAGCCAAATCGCGTTGCGTTTGAATCTCTTCGTTTTGTTGTTCAATACGATCACGCTGAGATGCAATCTCTTCATTACGTGTTTTTAATATATTATTTTTTTGTTGTAACTCTTTTAAAATTTTAAGTAATTCTGTTCGTTTGTTTTCATTATCATACAATGCCTTTTGCAACTTAACATGCTGAATACTTGACTTTTTAAAAGCCTTTTCCAAGTCTTCATTTCGTAATGAAATATCTATATTTTGTTTCTCAATAAATTTTGATTGCTTAATTAATTCATCATTTTTTTTATTCAGCTCTTCGGTTCGCAGGGCTATTTTATTTTCAAGTTCAATTTTATACGATTCCAGTTCCAAAAAAATATTATAATTCTTAATATTAGTATAAATAATATTAAAGAGCCTGTTTTTAATTAAATTTGAAGATGTTCTTATATCGTTTATAATACTATTTTTCAACAAACCCACATAAGATTCAGTCCAAGGATTGTCTGACCATAAAACAAAAAAGTAGTTCTCTTCACTGTTAGCTTCTCGTATTGTTTCAACAATTAAAGTTATTTCATCCTCACTGTAACCTTTAGTATAAATGTATATTAACAGTTGTTTATCGGTTTTTAATAATCTTTTATAAAGACTTTTTTCATTTGTAAACAACTCAAAAGATACAAAAAAGTTATGTAAATATTTTTTATCAAAATTATCTACAAATACTGACGGAAAATCTTTATTCTTCGACAAAAACAACACTTTCCACTCATTATCAGTCACATTAGCAACCTCATTATTTGTATTTACCGACATGTTATTCGTAGTTATAGTAACAACCCAATATACAAATAATTATTTAAAATAAAAAAACCGCCTTATTCTAAGACGGTTTTAATTA
>CAYQPP010000037.1:8350-12304 GCA_964419235.1 uncultured Bacteroidales bacterium | reverse complement strand
CCCCATTCCATAACAAGACGCTCGCGTTGTTCTTCGTTCCAACAATACTCTTGGTTTTTACCTTTTTTAATTAAATATAAAGGTGGAGTAGCTATGTACAAATAACCTTTCTTTATTAAGTCTTTCATAAATCTGAAAAAGAAAGTCATGATAAGGGTAGAGATGTGACTACCGTCAACATCGGCATCAGTCATTATTATTATTTTATGATAACGTAATTTTTCAAGATTAAGAGCTTTACTGTCGTCTTCGGTTCCTATTGTTACACCAAGAGCCGTAAATATATTTTTAATCTCTTCACTCTCAAAAACTTTATGATGCATTGCTTTTTCAACATTCAAAATTTTACCTCTTAACGGCAAAATAGCCTGAAATTTACGGTCGCGACCTTGTTTTGCAGTTCCGCCTGCCGAGTCTCCCTCAACAAGATATACTTCACAATTTGCAGGATCTTTATCGGAGCAATCAGCTAATTTTCCGGGTAAACCGCCACCGGCCATTACTGATTTACGTTGCACCATTTCGCGAGCTTTACGTGCTGCATGACGAGCTTGTGCTGCTAATATTACCTTTTGAACTATGATTTTTGCATCTTTCGGATTTTCTTCGAGATAATTGCTAAGCATGGTGCTTATAGCTTGATCAACAGCCAAACTGACTTCGGAGTTTCCAAGTTTTGTTTTTGTTTGACCTTCAAATTGTGGTTCGGCTACTTTAACTGATATTACAGCTGTTAATCCTTCTCTGAAATCGTCACCACTGATGTCAAATTTTAATTTGGCAAGCATTCCCGATTTCTCAGCCCAGTTTTTCAGAGTTCTTGTCAAGCCTCTTCTAAAACCTGTCAGGTGTGTTCCTCCCTCAATTGTATTTATATTGTTTACATACGAATGCACGTTTTCGGTAAACGAATTGTTATATTGCATAGCTAACTCTACCGGCACGTCATTTTTTTCAGTAATTACATGTATTGGTGTATCAATTAATGTTTCGCGTGTTCCGTCAAGATACTGAACAAATTCTTTTAATCCTTCTTCCGAATAAAATTCTTCGCGAACAGAATTACCGTCTTCGTCTTTTTCTCTCATGTCGGTAAGCGAGATGTGAATTCCTTTATTAAGGAAAGCCAACTCTCGCAAACGAGCTGCAAGAATATCATATTTATACTCAACAAGTGTAAATATAGAATTATCCGGCATAAAGGTAACTATTGTTCCTGTTTTATCGGTTTCACCGATAATTTGAACATCACCCAACGGCTTACCGATTGAATATTCCTGAACATATATTTTACCGTCGCGATGAATTTCAGCTCGCAAATATGTTGAAAGGGCATTAACACAAGATACTCCTACACCGTGTAATCCTCCTGACACTTTATAAGAATCTTTGTTAAATTTACCTCCGGCATGTAAAACCGTCATTACTACTTCAAGAGCTGATTTTCCTTCTCCAATATGCTTTTCGGTAGGAATACCGCGTCCGTCATCTTTTACGGTTATTGAATTATCTTCATTTATTATTACATCAATATTATTACAGTGACCGGCCAAAGCCTCATCTATTGAATTATCAACCACCTCATATACAAGATGATGCAATCCTTTTACTCCAATATCGCCAATATACATTGCCGGTCTTTTACGAACTGCCTCCAATCCTTCTAACACCTGAATACTGTCTGCTCCGTAATTCTGCTGAGCCTGTTTTTTTTCCTGTTCACTCATTATTGAAAATATTTTATTGTAACTTGTTTATTTTTAAATAATTACAATCTTACGCTATGCAATTATACAAACAAACAAATATAGTTATAATAACCCTATTTACAGCTATTTTATGCTTTTTATTTATAGTAGTTTTTAACAAGATTTAAACAAGTAAAATTTGCTAAAAGTTTTTTTTTAGTTCTACCTCAAATTTAATGTAACCCTACAAACCTAACAGTTTTTAAAAACCAGTTAGGTTTACTATAAAACTTTTTTTTTAAAAAGCATAAGTTACTCCCATCATCACATTAAATTGTTGTGATGGATAATTGTTCCATTCATAATACTTTACAGCACTTATATTATTAAAATATGCAAATGCCGAAAACATTTTTGACAATCTGTATTCCACTCCAAGATTCAAATCAACAAGTCCTTGCAACTGTTTTTCAACAATACTGTTATTTCTGTCAAAATCTCGCACATACCTCTTTCCTATTGAGAATACATTTGCATTTAAAATAATTTTATTTTGTAACACATAACGGGCATTTAAACTAAGTGTAAAATTAGGCATATGCCACGCTCTGAGTTCTCTATCCATAGTGTATTGATAAAAATTACCTTTCAGTGATAAAAACAGCTTCTCACTTGTTTTATATGATATTTCCCCCAATATTCTCACTCGCGAAATATCATCATAAACTACTACAAATTTATTTTGCAACAATAATGAAGTATCATTTACAAAAAAATGTTGATTATTAATTTTAGAATAATCTATTTTAGCATTAAAAGCTATCTTAGAACTTATATTTCCGCGTAAGCCGAATGTCATATTCAACTTTGTTTCGGTAGGTTTAACTACTAATAACTGATCGACAAAATTGTTTTTATAATAAATATCCTTATAACTGTTAACATCATAATCTCCATTGACTTCAACATAAGGAATTAAAAAATAGTCGATAACATTATAGTGCATACTCACCCGTGGAGAGAAAAAATACTCTAAACGTGCTTGGTCGTAAAAAGTATTGACACCTGCTACTATTCGCCACTTATCACCAAACACACCAATCCATGGGCTAAATTTTACAACAGCACCATTTTCAGCACTATCTAATCCTGAGTATGAATAATAATTTAAAGCCAAATCGGCTCCGACAAACTCTTTTTCAAAGAAATAATTTAAGTCTGTCTCTATTTTCAATACATTTTCATTAATTCCTCCTCTGGCAGACAATGTTCGCCATCCCAAATCAATATTATAGTTTACATGCGATGAATCAATATAATTTGTTCGCCAATTTCCGTAAATATTAAATACGTTTATTACCTGATTTTCAATAGAATCCTTTAATAAAGGTGCATGAATTGTTTCACTTATCACATCGGGGTTATACCCGTAATAATAATTTACCTTATTGGCAAAATCGGCACCAAAAGTTAACTCTTTACTTTTTTTTGCAAAATAGTGTATCTGCCCGTTTATCAACGAGTTGCTCAATCCTGCATAAACTTTTTCATTTACTTCGTTTTTAATTTTTCCGTGCGATGAGTTATGATGCAATAATATATTCCAATTTAATTGCTTAGAGCGTTTGCTTCCGATATGCACTTCAGCCAAAGGCGATAAGTATGAACCAAAACCAACTTTTGCCTGCCCGATATATAGCTTTGACAACGGCTCGCTAATTAATCTTGCAGGTTTAATTTGTTTGGGATAGAATACAGTTTTATACTGCACAGGAAGTATTTCATAATTAAATTTTGTAATTACCTTGTTTGTATCAACAATTTTAGGTAGTTCACTTATTTTATAAGCATCGTTAATAACAGGCACATAAGCCTTAATAACTTTTACTTCCTGATTAATATTTTCTTGTGCTTTTGCTGCACCAAAAAACATTAATAACGATACTGCCGCTGATATTTTAAATAAATTCTTCATTTAAAAACTATTAGTTTATTCAAACTTGGTTGAATCATTTTTAAACTGTCTATTCTCTTTTAAAACAATAGCATCAAACTTTTTTGTAGCTTCATCTATTATGCCGTCATCGGTTATTGTGTAATTATCAAAAAGAACCTGTAAATTTGCTTTTGCTTGAAAACGGTCTCCTTTTTCAAGATAAATATCCGAAAGTAAAATAAATGATTTTGCAAGCCAATATTGATGTGTGGTTCCTGTATTAATAAATTCAAGTGCTGTTTTTTCAGCATCGTCAAGTTTTTGTTGTTG
>CAYQPP010000037.1:5682-8250 GCA_964419235.1 uncultured Bacteroidales bacterium | reverse complement strand
GTTACCTTTTTCAAGATTTAAATTTGCTGCATTTAAAAGTGACGATTCTGTAAATATATTTTTAGGTTTGTCAACAACAAAACTAAAATCGGCAAGTGCCGAATCGGCAACACCGGCTCGCAAATTACAATCACCGCGATAATAGTGTGCATTTACTACAAATTTACCATCGGTAAACTCTTGCAGATAATTATTAAACATATTTTGAGCCAATTTCCAATTGCCTGACATATAAATTTTTTCAGCAGCAAGATAAGTTAACGAATCTTTTTCGGTAACAGTAACATTTCCTTCACCTCCTTGTTTTTTTGCGAAAGCAAAATATTCATCAATATTATTCATATCGAGATAAATATTTTTTATACCCAACATTGCATCACGCGACTCTTTGGTTCCGGAATAATCTTTTACTACTTGTTTATAAGCTGCAAGAGCTTGTTTATACTCATTTTTATTATAATGTAATAGTCCGAGTTGCAACAGTGCTTTAACAACATAAATACTATTCGGGTATTGCGTAAGCAACAAGTTAAAATCGGCAATAGCCGAATCTGCAGAATTTATTGCCATATAACTTCTGCCTCGTTCATACAGTGCATCAGCAGCATACGATGAATTAGGATTATTTGTCAATAAAATACTTAATGTAGTGATTTTGTCGTTATATTTTTTCAACAACCCAAAAGAAAATCCTTTTTGAAATATAGCATAATCAACATCAAAAGTATCGAGAGTTATAGCATTATCGTAAAATTCAATTGCCGAATAATACTTTCGTTGCACAAAGTAACAATCACCTATGCGAATAAAAGCATCGGCACGCTTAACTTGATTAACTTCATTCCCTTTATCGGAATATTTACGAAACCACGATATTGCAGATTCGTATTGTTTTTGCTTAAAATTACAATATCCCATATTATAATAGGTATTATTATATTCGGATAAGAGATAAGCTCCGGGTGTCAACAAAAATTTATTATAAAATTCTGCTGCTTCATCATATTTTTTTAATCTGTATAGTGCTTCGGCTTTCCAATAAATTGCAAGAGAATGTATCTGTTTATCAAAATTTCGCTGTTGCAATGATATATTAAAAGCAGCCAAAGCTCCGGAAAATTGCAAGTTGTTAAATAATTCTAAACCTCTAAAAAAAGCTACTCGCTGATATGCAGCAAGCATTTCGGGTGTTTTTACTTTAATTTTATTTAACGATGCAAGTGCATCTTTATAGTTTTTTGAAGTAAGATAAACTTTCACCAAATAGCTGTAAGCTTCATCTTTATGTATTGAATTTGGATAAGTTGTTATGTATTTATAAAATGCATTAATAGTTTCGTTAAAAGGCGAATACGATAATTCATACGAAAGTTTTGCATAATTTAGTAGTGAAATTTCTTTTACATCGCTGTTGAAGTCAAGTTTTGATGCTGCTTCGAAAGCCATTCGAGCTTGCTCTTTTTTGTTCATTTTCAGGTAACAGTCAGCCATATGGAAATAAGCATTTTGCGTAAGCTCATCTTCAACATTTGTAATATTTGAAAATGTGGAAACGGCTTTATCAAAATCGCGAGTCATGTAGTAAACATATCCAAGTTCATAAATATCTTGACGCGTATATTTATCTGATTTTTTCTTATAAGTTTCAAGATACTCTTTTGCTTCTTGATATTGTTTGTTGGCATAAAGAGCTTCGCCTACCAATCGTGATATTTCCGCTTCACGTTTTGTTTTTGGTAAAGCCAACAGTTTATTACCATATTCGAGCACTTTGTCTTCTTTACCTTGCAGATAATATATTTGCACAATATAATATGGAACAATAGGTGCAAATGTCGGGTCTTCTTTTAGTTTATTAAATCCATTTAATGCTGTTTCGTAATTTTTATTTATGTAAGCAATGTGTGCATAATAATAATTTGCCGGTGATGCGTATTTTGAATCTGAATTTAAAATCTCATAAAACATTTTTGCCGCTTTTGTTAAATTATCTTCTTTAAAATAACAATATCCTCTTTTAAAGTAATATTCGGCAAGTTGATTCTTTGAAAGGTTTTGTTTCCACACTTTATTGAAAAAATAAAGAGCTCTGTCGTATTTTTTATTTCTATATTTATACTTTCCCATTTCAAAATATGCCATTCGCGTGCTGGGACTTTCGGGATAATGAGCTATAAATTGCTCCATGCGATATTCGGCATCGTCGTTAAAAAGTTCTATGGCACACAATGCCATATAATATTCGGCATCAGCCTTAGCGTCAGTATGTTCATCACCATAATATTTTACTGCTTCGTTAAAATAATATTGTGCTTCGGAATATTTTTCTTTTTCAAAAAGTTCAATTCCTTTTTTATAATTCAAATCTTCGTCGGCATATAATAAGGAGTTTTGAGAAAACAGATGTGAAGATAAAATAAGACCTAATAAAACTAATACATTAACTTTCAATAAATTGTATGTCATCACTAATTTATTTTTATTTTCGTGTAAAGGTAAAAAGAAAACGATTATTTAACAGTGTTATTGTATTATGTTTTCAACAAAAAGCTGTTAATATGTCGGAGT
>CAYQPP010000037.1:0-5582 GCA_964419235.1 uncultured Bacteroidales bacterium | reverse complement strand
AATGATTTTCTATCACCCAAAATACCTGCTTCAAAACGCAATTGCCAACGTTTGTTAAACTGAAACTGTCCACCCACAAGCATATTCCATTTTTGAGCAACTTGTTTGTCAATGCCGTATTGAACAATTGATTCTCCTTCTCTGGCATCAAGTTCATCAACAATAGGACCTATTGTTTTATCCGCTACTATTTGTTGAAATTGTGTAGCTTCATTATCATACCAATAATTATATTTATCAACTATTTCCTGTTTTTTATTCCAAACATTATCAGAAAAAGCATCGCGTAGTTTCACTTCTCCCACGGTTTCCGATTGCATTTCTATTCTCATAGCTCCAACCCATACTGCAATATTGCGATATGGTTTCTTTTTAAATGTAAAAGCATGTCCTGACCTTACACCCACAACAGTTGCCCGAGTTGCTTTTTCTAACAAGTCAGGCTTATTCCAAGTGAAATTAGCATCTACCGATATCCATATAGGACCAACTCCACCTGCACCCAACACTCCAAATCCGGAAGTTCTGATACCTTGATCTACTACTGATGTTATGGGTGTTTCGAAAGTATAATCTCCAAGTCCGGTAATATTAACTTCTGTATGAGAACTTCCGTAACCAAAAATACCGTAAACATTTAAAAACGGTAAAACCCAAATATCAGGACGAACATTATTTAAGAGTATGATACATTTCGGTTTTTACCAAACTTTATTAATTCCTTACCGTTTTCATCTAAGATGGGACGCAATTCAAAACTATTTCCCGGATTATAGGCATTTTTATATCCCAATTGTAAGTTATTAATTAAAATACCTTGATCTGCCCAGAAAAAATTAGCCATAATACCTACCGGATAAGGTATATCGTATCCTTCGCTGTAAGCTCCTTGACCGAGAAGCGGAAAAAAATAATCATACTTCACATTTTTCAAACTATCAGTATAAGCCTGCTGAGCTTTACTAATTCGTTTTGTTGTATATTGAGCATCAACTGTTAATATAAACAACAAAAGCATAACAACGGAGAATAATATTTTTTTCATAATCTGATGGTTTATTAATTTTTGATTATTTAAGCTCATAAAAATGATATAATTTTGTAACACAATACTTCTATTTCTATTTTTAATAATATTTTTAAACCTTTGTGTAAATTGCAATTTTAATTATTTTATAAAAATTAAAACACAATAAATAAAAAAAAGTTTAAATGGGTATTAAAAATTACATTTTACTGCTAATAATATTTACTGCGAGCTGTCAATCAATAAATGCCCAAAGAAAAACAGATATTTTCACCGATACCCTTGATAATGCTTTTGATATAAGCAAATGGCTTATGCAAAAAGAGGGATTTTTACCTGTTCCTATGATAATAACAGAACCTGCTGTGGGATACGGCGGTATGATGAGTGTTATGTTTTTTCACTCTTCGTTTATGAAACGAAAAGGTCCTCCCGACATATCCGGTGCAGTAGGCGGAGGAACTACAAACGGCACATGGGGACTTGGAGGTTTTCATGCCGGTTTTTATAAAAATGACCATATTAGATATGTTGGAGCATTTTTTAAATTAAATATAAATATTAAATTTTACGGACAAGGATTGATTTTTGACGACGGCATAAACTTAAATATGAACTCATGGTTGTTGTTTCAACAACTGAAATTTCGTGTAAAAGAATCTAATTTTTTTATCGGAGGTAAATATTTACTTTATAATACACAAAACAGTTTTGAAATTCCCATCAACATTCCCGATTACACGGGGAAAGAGTTTAAAGCTAATTTAAGTGAACTTTCGTTATTACTAAATTACGAATCTCGCAATAACATATTTACCCCCACAGATGGGATTTTTGCTCAAATAAGTAGCACTTACAGCGACAAATGGTTTGGTGGTGCTGCTACTTACGGTCGTATATCAAGTTCTTTGTTAGGATTCATTCCCACTAAAAATAAATTTGTTATTGGATTACGATTTGAAACAACCAACTCAATAGGTGACGTCCCGTTTTGGGCACGACCTGTGGTTTTTATGCGAGGAGTACCTGTAATGAAATATCAAGATAACCAAACAAGTGTAATGGAAACTGAACTATCATATAATATTTACAGACGCTGGTATTTAATTGGTTTTACGGGAATGGGCAATGCTTACAGTGATTTTAAAGAATTTGGCGATGGCAAATTTGTAAGAAACATTGGAACAGGTTTCAGATATAAAATAGCTCGCCTTTTTGGTTTACAAATGGGAATGGACTTTGCTTGGAGCAACGAAGACTTCGGCTTTTATTTTATAGTAGGACATGCTTGGATGAGGTGATTATTAATTATACAATGGTTCAATGGTTCAATGGTTCAATGATGTAATGATTTAATGTGATAATGTGATAATGTGATAATGCGATAATGTGATAATGCAGAAATACCAAAATGCGATAATACAATAATTAAAATAAAAATTTCATATGAGTATAACAACATTACATGCGTGGATAAGTGCGGCACGATTAAGAACTTTACCTCTTGCTTTTTCGGGATTAATACTTACGGGGTTTATTATTTATACCGAAAATAATTTTAAAAGCACTATTTTTATATTAACTGTTGTAACCATACTGCTTTTACAAATACTTTCAAACTTTGCCAACGACTACGGCGATTTTAAAAAAGGAACCGACAACAAACAAAGAGTAGGTCCCGAACGCTCTGTTCAAAGTGGCATAATAAGCATCAAGCAAATGAAAAATGCAATTATAATAACATCGACTATTGCATTTTTTTCGGGTATCAGTCTGCTTATTATGGTTTTCAAGGATATTTTTAATCTTTATTTTTTTATTTTCTTTTTAAGCGGTATTGCCGCCATTACTGCTGCCATAAAATATACTGTAGGTAAAAATCCTTTCGGATATAAAGGATTCGGCGATATTATGGTATTTTTGTTTTTCGGTATTGCAAATACATTTGGCACTTACTGCTTATTTACATTAAAATGCAACTATATTATTTTGTTGCCTGCTATTTCAATGGGACTTTTCAGTGTGGGGGTTTTAAACCTAAATAATATGCGAGATGCCGTAAACGATAAATTGTCGGGAAAAAATACTCTTGCCGTAAAATTAGGATTAAAAGGAAGTAAAATTTACCATTTAGTAATTATCATAACAGGATTGTTGCTTTTGATGATTTTTATTTTTATAAAAAAAAACATTACAACATCACTGTTTTTAATAATGCCGGGTATTTTATTTTTTATTCATTTACATAACGTTATAAAAACAGATGAACCCGAAAAGTTAGACCCCGAACTTAAACGACTATCATTATCTACTTTAATTATATCAGTATGGGCAGGAATATTGTTAATAATTTAAAAATATAATATGCTTAAAGCAAAATACATATTTCGTAATTTAATTTTCAATTTTCAGGGAGGAACATCAAGAGGTGTTTTAACACAAAAACCATCTTTTTATCTTTTTGTTTGGCACGATGAAAATCCTGATATTATAGGAACAGGTGAAATTTCATTAATACCGAAACTATCACCTGAGACTATTGAACAAGCAGAACTGTTGTTGCAAGAATTTATTAAAAATCCCGAATATTTTATTAAAAACAGAGATTTATCAAACTCTCCTGCCGTAAAATTCGGTATAGAAACAGCACTTACCGATTTAAATAAAGGAGGGGAGAAAATATTATATCCTTCCGATTTCACCAACGGTAAAAAAGGAATTAAAATAAACGGACTGATATGGATGGGCGACAAGCAGCTAATGCTCAACAGGATAAAAGAAAAAGTATCGCAAGGATTTACCTGCATAAAGTTAAAAATAGGTGCCATCAATTTTGACGATGAGATTGATTTACTAAAATATATCAGAAAAACATTCTCCCCCGATGATGTAGAAATAAGAGTTGATGCAAACGGTGCTTTTACTCCCGAAACAGCATTATTAAAATTAAATACTCTTTCAAAATTAAATATTCATTCCATTGAACAACCTATAAAACAAGGTCAATGGAAACATATGGAATATATTTGTCGAAACACTCCCCTACCCGTTGCTCTTGATGAAGAGTTGATAGGAATATCCGACACAAAACAAAGAATAGAATTACTGAAAACAATAAAACCACAATATATTATTTTAAAACCATCGCTTACAGGCGGATTGCAAGACACCAAAGAGTGGTCGAACCTTGCCGAACAAAACAATATCGGCCGGTGGGTTACTTCGGCTCTTGAAAGTAATATCGGATTAAATGCCATTGCCCAGTGGACTTTCATTAACGGCTCCGATATGCCGCAAGGATTAGGAACAGGACAAGTGTTTAAAAATAACATTAATTCACCATTAAAAATAAAAGGTGAAGAACTTTGGTTTAACAATACAAGTAAATGGGAAAATATTACATAAAATCACTTTAAATAAAATATTTATATGAATATTAAAAAAACGTCTCTCATTCAATACTCTAAAAATCAACCAATTACATATTAAATTAATTACTTTGAATTTTGATATAAAATTCATTACTTTTATACATTCTGAAAACCAAATTTATTTGCTATGACAAAAATAGTTTCATTTGTATTTATAAGTATTTTATTTTTAACAGCTTGTAACAGTTCAAATAAAAATAAAACAGAGATTAAAAACAAAATAGAGAAAGAACTTGAAATTAACGAAAACTTGGTTGATGATTTAAACAAAGCCAAACAGGTTTTTTACACGCTCCCCTCTCCCATTGAAACAGCAATGTTAATAAAAAGAGCCGGCGTTACTTACAACGAAAAATTGCTTAACTCGCCTGATAATATCAACAACTACACTACAACACGCGACAGAGCTTTAAATCTTGGTGTTTACGGAGCAGATTTAAGCTATGCAAGCCTTTTTTCACAAACTCAAACTACAATACAATATATGTCGGTATCAAAGAAAATAGCCGACGAAATGGGTATTCTTGATTTTTTAAATGCCGGATTTTTAGACCGGCTTGAGAAAAACATAAACAATCGCGATTCGTCGTTAACAATTATTACTGACGGATTTATGAACAGCAATGCTTATTTAAAAGAAGCAGGACAACCCGAAATAGCTGCACTTATTATTGCAGGAGGTTGGCTCGAAGGGTTGTATATTGCAACTGAACTGGCTAAAGAATCGCCCAACAACAACGAATTGATTGACCGAATTATCGACCAAAAAATATCTCTTGCAACTTTAATGTCGCTTTTAAAAGATTACGATGATAATAAAGATGTTAATTATATTTTTAATTTACTTGCCGATATTCAAAAAATATTTAATGAAGTTCAAATAGTTACTTCAAAAGTTGAACCTGTTACCAATAACGAAAATAATGTAACAACTCTGCAAGCTAAATCAGAAGTTTTTATCTCAGATGATATTTTTAACAGATTATGCACTAAAGTTGACAGTGTGAGAAATATAGTAACAGGCATATAAAATAATAATGCTAAAAATGTAATAAATAAAACATAGAATACAAACTATAAATTTGTGCCGATATGTAAAATGATGTGATATTTATTATCAAAAA
>CAYQPP010000036.1:0-17683 GCA_964419235.1 uncultured Bacteroidales bacterium | reverse complement strand
TTTATTATTAATTTAGTCTGCAATATGAGTTCGTTAAAATTTATAAAAACTAAGTTTTACCATATGAAATTTTTTTTAATTGCTGGCTTGCTTATAATAACCAATTTATTAAATGCCCAAATGACACAAACCATTAGGGGTAAGGTTGTCGATAACGAGAGTGAGTTTCCGCTAATTGGTGTAAATGTGATTATTAAAAACAGCGACCCCGTAATAGGAACGGCAACCGATAATAAAGGCGAATTTAAACTCACAAACCTGCCCATAGGAAAATATACTTTAATAATAAGTTACCTTGGTTATAAAACCACCCTTGTGCGCGATTTGGAGATAACAACAGGTAAACAAAAAGTTATTAATATTGAATTGGAAGAGCAGGTAATTACTACCCAAGAAATTGTTGTAAAAGGGTATCGAAAAGGAGAAACACTAAATAAAATGGCATCGGTAAGCGCTCGCTCGTTTACGGTGGATGAAACGGAGCGCTTTGCCGGAAGCTTAGGCGACCCTGCTCGAATGGCGGCAAATTTTGCAGGGGTTTCGCGTGCCGGCGACGATAGGAACGATATTATTATTCGCGGTAATTCGCCCATGGGATTGCAGTGGAGGTTGGAGGGGATGAATATAGCAAATCCTAACCATTGGGGGGCTTCGGGTTCAACAGGCGGGCCTGTAAGCATATTGAATAACAACACTTTGGCAAATTCCGATTTTTTAACAGGGGCGTTCCCTGCCGAATACGGAAATGCATTATCGGGGGTTTTTGATTTGCGCATGCGCAGCGGCAATAACCAAAAGTACGAATTTACAGGGCAGGTTGGCTTTAACGGTTTTGAGCTTATGGCAGAAGGCCCGCTTTCAAAAAATTATAACGGTTCGTTTATGGTTTCGGGGCGGTATTCGGTATTGGAGGTTATGGATGCAATGGGCTTTGATGTTGCAGCAGGGGCAATTCCCGAATATCACGATATTACTTTTAAGGTTGATTTGCCGACTAAAAAAGTAGGTAAATTTGCACTATTCGGAATTGGCGGGCGCAGCTATATACAGCTTATTAGCTCAGAAGGAGAGAAAACAAACAAATATGGCGTATTAAACTCTACCGATACCTACAATGGTTCAAGTTTAGGTATTCTCGGAGGCTCTCATAAACTTTTTTTAAATGAAAAATCGTATCTGTACTCTACCGTATCGGTATCGGGCACAAAGGTTTATACAAAAGTAGATTCGGCATTTTTTATTCCTGTGCCGCCGGCTGCACCAAATCAAGACACTTTGTTTGCAAAAACAACAAAGCTGTTTTATGGCGAAGAGAATATTGAGGTAATCGCTACCGCATCAACCCGCTATGTAAATAAAATAAACAGCAAAAACACAATTGTTGCAGGTTTGGGGTTTGAGCAGCACAATATTCAATATGCCGACAGTTTTTTACGCGAGTTGACAGATACCTCATTTTATCAGCATCCGACAGGAATTGATAAAAACGGACTGTTTTTACTTAATGGATATCTTCAGTGGCAGCATAAATTTAACAATGAGTTAACGGTTAATACAGGATTGTACTATCAACAATTTTTATACAACAACTCACAATCGGTTGAGCCCCGCATAGGGTTTACTTATGAGCCTTTGCCAACACATAAGTTTAGTTTAGGATATGGTTTGCACAGTAAATTGCAGCCCATGTTTTACTATTTTATACAAACTTACGACACATTAGATAATACATACAATTTAACCAACACAAAGTTGGGGCTTACAAAGGCAAACCATCTGGTTTTAGGTTACGACCATCTTTTTAATGAAAATTTTCATGTTAAAATTGAGGCTTATTACCAATGGTTGTATAATGTGCCTGTTAAAACAGATTCGTCAAACTACTCGATGCTTAACGATGGCGCATCATTTCATTTGCACAGGGTTGCCAATTTGGTAAATAACGGAACTGGCAAAAATTATGGGATGGAATTTACTTTGGAAAAATACTTAAATAACAACTGGTACTTTTTGTTTACCGAATCGGTTTTTGATTCGTGGTACACAGGTAGCGACAATATAGAGCGCCACACGGCTTTTGCGGCAAATTTTGCTACAAATGTTTTGGGTGGTTATGAGTATCATTTTAATAAAAAAATATCGGTTGATGTAAACTCGAAAATTACATGGAGTGGCGGCAAGCGAAATCCATACCTTGATGCAGAAGCGTCGGTTGAAAAAGGAGAGGCCGTATATGATGACAGTAAAGCTTATTCGGAGCGCGAAAAGGACTATTTTAGGTTAGATTTGCGCATATCGCTTAAAAACAACAATAAAAAGTTTTATCAGGAGTGGGCAATTGATTTGTCTAACCTTACAAACCATAAAAATATATATTCGCAAAACTATAACCCAAATACAAATAGTGTTGAGTATGTTTATCAGCAAGGCTTTTTCCCCATGTTTTTATATAGGATAAATTTTTAACCGACATTTTTTAACCTTTTTGACTTACCTTCGTCTTTATACCAAACAGGCAATAAATTGAAACAAGCTATATATCAGGATATTTTAGTTGAGAAATGTAAAAAGGGAGATTCAAGAGCCCAATATAATTTGTATAGCCAATATGTGAAACAGATGTATAATGTGGCTTACAGAATAACCGGAAGCTCTTTTGAGGCAGAAGATGCTGTGCAAGAGTCTTTTATAAAAGCATTTCAGAAATTGGGTTCTTTTAAAGGAAAAGCGACATTTGGTGCATGGCTAAAACGAATTGTAATAAATGTAAGCATCTCTAATTTAAGGAAAAACAGGTATCAGTACGTGTCAATTGATGAGTTGGGCGAGCAGGATATTTTAGTTGAACAAGAGGTTTTGGTTGAAGACGGTTTTCCGATAAATGAAGTGCGAAACGCTATTGAAGATTTGCCCGATGGAGCCCGTGTGGTTTTTGTGTTAAAGGCAATCGAGGAGTATAAATTCAACGAGATTTCTGAAATGCTGGGTTTGTCGGTCTCAAATTGCAAGGTGCAGTACCACAGGAGTAAAAAACTGCTAAATAAAAAACTGAAAGGAGTGATGAATGATTAAAGTATTAGTTGTGGGTTGCAAGTTTCAGGTTACGGATTTTAAGTTGTTTGCTATTAGTGTTATATGTTTTATCCGCTTGTTTGTCTAAAGTTTGAAAATTTGAGGCTGAAAGCCTCTAAAATATTAGTGTAGCCCTGTAAGTGCGGAAGAGTTGATTGGGTAAGTATGCAGATAAGTATTTAGTGTTTTAAATAGTAATAAGTAATTGAACAGCAAAGGCACAAGTGGTAAACAGGAAAAAAATCAGCAGTTAAAATAAAAAGCATATGAAAATAGAGGAATATATAAAAAACAATAGAGCTGGGCTTGATGTGCACGATGCTGATGCAGAAAAAATATGGGGTGGGATTAAACACGGCATCGATAAAAAAAAGGTGCGCCGAATACATGCTTTTAGGTGGATTGCCGCCTCGGTACTTGTTTTTTTGTTGGTTGGCACATTAATAAGGCATGAAATTATTGTTGACAGGCAGATAACAAGCCTTTCGCAAATAAGCAAAGAGCTTGCTGAAAAAGAGTACAATTACACTCAACAGGTAAACCAAAAATGGGTTGAATACAACAAAATGAAAGGCAATGCATCGCCAATTGAGCCCGTATTGATAAATGAATTGCAAGAGCTGGATACTATATATCAGAAAGGCCTGAATGATATAAAACAAAAAGGATACAACGAGAGGGCAGTTATTATTCTGCTTGAGACTTACGAAAAGCGCTTACGGATTATTGAAAAATTGATTTATGAAAAGCAAAAATAGGTTAATTATGAAAACAGAGATAAAAAAATTGAGATATAGCAGAATTAAGCCTGCAGTGGTTTTAGCAATTATTCAACTAACCATGCTTTTAGGCGCAATGGGGCAACAGGTAGCCCCTAAAATTGAGCCTCATGAGAAAGCCCCTAAAATTGAAACTAAACAGAAAAAGACCGAAGGGCAAGAGAGGCTGGTTGAGAAAAAAATTGATATCGATTTCAGGCCAAATGTAAATATTAGAGTTTATGACACAAAAATTGAAATTTACCCTTCGCGCAGAAACGAAATAGTAGCAAAGGTTTTGTTTACCGCCATTACCGAAAGCCAAGAAGATTTGGAGACACTTAAAGCCGCCATGGTTGACAATTTAATTGTTAAAAACGGTAACAACATCAGCATTAGCTTGAAGTTTTATAAAACGATGGTTTCAACAATTACCCCCACAAAATGGAAAACCACAATTAAATTAAAGAATAATGCTAAAATAAAACTGGCTGAATTTCAGATTAAGGAGATTAAAATATATGTGCCTGCCGACCTTGATATGGCTATAAATGCCAAATATTCAAAAGTTAATTTAAACTTCTCGGTAAACGGCGATTTAAAAATTACTGGCTACGATATGGTTATGAGTGCCAAAAATGTAAGCAACAAGCTTGATGTTAATGCCAAATACTCAAAGTTTGAATTTATTACGGCAGGCAATACCAACTTGGTTTTATATGAGTCGAGGTTTAAAGCCGAAAAAATAAAAAAAACCAAAATCGATTCAAAATATACGCATCTGCATATAGGTGCAATTAATAGGTTAGACTATACAGGCTACGAAGATAGGGTTAGGATTAATGAACTGCCTGTTGCGGAAATTGTGGGCAAGTATTGCGAATTTGAGATTAAAAAATGCAAATATGCTAATGCCGACATGTATGAGGGCAGCCTGAAAATAGGGAAATCAAAAAAGGTGATGTTAAGCTCTAAATATCTTGAAGCGGAATTTGGCAGGTTAAACAAACTGCAATTGACAGACGGGTACGAAAACGATTTTGTTATTTCTGAAATTGATACTCTAACTTCGGTAAACGGCAAATATGACGAGTTTGAAATTGAAAAATTTAACAGCATTTTAAAAGTTGACGGCTATGAGAATGATGTAAAGATTGAGTCGGTAGCAGACAGTTTTGAAAAAATATGGATAACAGGTAAGTATATGGATTTAAGCATGAATATATCAAATGAAGTTGCGTACAAGTTTTATGGAAAAATTAAATACCCTGATTTTAAGGTCGATAAATCGGCTTATAAAATTGTGTATCACAACAAAGAGAACTCAAATTTAGATTTTGAATATTTTAAAAACTCAAAAACCGTAAAAAGCGAAATAAAAATTGATGGTTATGAGATGAATGTGAAAATTAGCCATCAGTAAAATAAGCATATATCGATAATAATATGTTAAAAGTTAGCCGATAAGTTATTTATTATATTAAAGAAACGTTATGTCAATTAATTATAGAATACTGATTTTAGGAATACTGGTTTTAATTTTTTCAAATGGTTTTTCAAACAATTTGAATGATACGGTTAGGGTTACTATTGATTTAAGGCAGGTGGATTCACTTGGGTTAAAGGTTGAAATTTGTGCGCCTTATGATTCGACAGGGTTTATTAACTACCAGTTTCCGAAGTCTATTCCCGGAATTTATGAGTATTTAAACAATTATGAGCAAATTATTGAGTTATCGCATAATGGCAAGAAGGTTGATTGTTCAGGCAACTCTTTTAGCATTAATTGTGGTTTATCTCCGTGCACCCTAACATATTCTGCAAAAAGCACAGTTAATAGGTTTAATGGCATTTCGGCTGAAGATACATACTATTTAAAAGATTCGGTATATATTTTAAATTGGCATTATATTCTAGGTTTTTTCAATTCGCAAATAAACCGTCCATACAAAATTGAGGTATTTAAAGATAAAGGTTTATTAGGGACAGGCTCATTGCCAAAGGAGGCAAAAAATGATACGCTTGATGTTTATATTGCCACAAATTATAAACAATTGATACACAGTCCAATAATGTATAGTGAGCCCGATACGGCAAACTTTATGATTGGAGAGGTGAATTTTACCATATCGTGTGCAGGAGACGATTCATTACTTGATTCAAAAAAAATAAAAGATTTATTGTTTTCTCCGCTTGCCAAAATTGTGGGAGAATCACATTATAAACATAAAAAATATTCGTTTCTGTTTTACTCCGAATATTCATTGGCAACACCATATTTAGTAGGGTTAGAACACCCAAACTCAACACTTATTTGTTACCACTCGGCATTGTTAGACAATAATATTCTTGTAAGTTCTTCAATTCACGAGTTTATACATGCAATTTATGCACCTTTAAGAATTAGGAGCGAGGTAATAAATGAATTTGATTTTACGAATCCTAAGTGCGATGAATTTTTATGGTTTTATGAGGGGGTTACAGAATATCTTGCTATAAAAACTTTAGTGAATTCGGGTTTTTTTTCTGTGAGTAATTTTTTTGATGAGTTAAATGAATCAAATAATTATTATAAGAATATAAATTTTAGCAAAGTAAGTGCAACCATTTATGCTAAAAAGGGGCAGAAATTATTTGACAACTTCTATACAAAAGGGAGTTTATTCGCTTTTAAGTTAGATATTGAAATAATTAAACTCTCAAATGGAAAAACCGATCTGTTTGACGTTATGCGCGAATTGCAAAAAAAATATAATCCTAATATGCCTTTTAACTCAAAAACTTTTATAAATGATTTTTCATTGGCGGCGGGGGTTGACTTGCGAAAATTTATTACGGATAATGTTAGCAAAAAGCAAAAAATTAATTTTCTTGAAAAAACAGAAGAGATAGGTTATACTAAAGAATTACAAGATACTTTTGTATGGACTTTTAGTGCTAAAAAAATAATACTAACTTATAAAAAGGATAGATTAGAATATGCTTTGTTTGGTTCAACAATTAATAAAGAATTGAACAGCAAAAAGGTTACTATTTGTAAAATAAATGAAAAACCATTGACTTGGTTCAATTATGATATTATTTTGGCTCCAAATGATGGAAAAAATATTTTTTTCAATGCAAATGTTAAAACAAAAAATATTGATTTTACAACAATGCCAAAACAGGTTTTAATAAAAAGAGGAAGTGTAAATTGGATTAAAAATGGTAGATTAACCCCGAAATTAGCAAATAGGTTTTGGAGTAAATAAAATATTGCGGTAAGGTTTGAATAAACAGGCAAAAATAATTTCATCGCATATTGTTCATAACAATATAGGAGAGGTGCGTTTTCTCGATTATGCAATTGAGAACATGCCTACTATACTGTCGCGAAACTCAGCAAAAAAAGCCATAAAAAATGGCGAGCTTACTCTTGACGGCAAAGTGGTTGAGTCGGGGCGGTTTGTTAAGCAGGGGCAGGTAATTGAGTATTTAAAAAGTGAGGCAGCCACAAATAGAATATTTAAACTGGATTTGCCTGTTGTTTTTGAAGACAACCATATAGCAGTAATAAATAAACTGGCGGGGCTAAGCGTTAGCGGAAACTATTTTAAAACCCTGCAAAATGCCTTGCCTTATAATTTAATGCCATCAACTGCCACAGATGCGTTGCAAATATTCCGTCCTGCACATAGGCTCGACAACCAAACAAGCGGGGTGGTTATTGTTGCAAAAACCCAAAGCGCGCTTATTAATTTAAGTAAACAGTTTGAGAAAAAAACGATAAAAAAAACTTACGCTGCCGTTGTAATTGGCAAGCCCGAAAGCAGAGGCATAATTGATTTTGACATTGAAGGCAAAAAAGCAGTATCGGAGTATGAGCTGTTAACAACAGTAAACTCTATTAAATATAATAGTATTTCGTTGCTGAAACTGAGTCCTTTAACAGGGCGTACACATCAATTGCGTATTCACCTTTCAAAAATAGGACATCCTGTTTTGGGCGACAGACTTTACACAAGTCCCGAACTGCTTTTTAAGGGCAAAGGGTTGTTTTTAAGTGCGGTGAGTGTTAGGTTTATGCACCCCGAAAAGAATAAGCTTGTTGAGTTTGCCATTGAAACGCCCCATAAATTTAATGCACTTTTAAACCGAGAGCAAAAGCGTTATGATTCAGCTTTTTCGGATAAATTGTAATTTTTGTAATACTTTAAATTCGCAAGTTACGGTGTGAGTTGTTGATTTAAGGGAATATAGTTTTATGATGAGGTGGTTTTATGGATTTTCCCAAAATATTTTATCGTTATCAATTATATAGCCGGTACTTAAAATATTTTTTAATTTTTCTCCCATAGTCCTGTTTTTCGGATTATATCCTACCGGATACAAAGCTATATATGTACGCCCAAAAAACTTCGATTCATAGGCCGATTTGCTGTGCAATGCGCAGTTAAACCTAAAAAGGTTTTTTGACATATATTGGTGTAGGTAAACAGCTTCGCCACCCGGGTATGGTTGGCCGTTCCAGTTAAAATTTTTGTTTACATAAACTGTTTTGTCCGTTGTGAGCCTATCTCTTACTTCACCAATTCCCAACGGTATCTGGTTTTCATCAACCACATATGCTTCAAACGATGCATCCATCCAAAGCCATTTTTTGTATTGGTTTGAGTAAACAATATTTATTACATGACATTCAACAAATCCGGTGGCTTTTGGCATGCAGGTTATTACTCTTGATTTAAAGCCCATTGACAAATAAACGTCGTTCATTACGGTGGCTAACATTCGGCAGTTAACACCGCTGTTTTTCTTTTCGCAATAGTCTATTATTGATGCTATGTCCTTTTTTTTGGGGCCGCGCATCGAGCCGTCATGTTTTACGGTTTTGTGTACCCAACTCATTAGGTTTGTTATTTTCGAGAATTCATCGCCGGTGCCTGCAACCGAGTCTAAATTATAATCATCCTTTATGTTTTGTAACTCCTTGGCAGGTTGGTAAGTAAATGTGGGTATATTATAATTAGTTTGGTTGTAGTTGGGGTACTCTTTTAAAATTTGTTTATAATTTGGGGTGCTGTTTTTGGTTGTGTCGGAAGCCGAATAGCCATTAAGTAAAAATATTATTGAAGATAAAGCGGTGAGTAGTATTTTCATGTTTTAAAATATTAGTTAAGCAATAGATATTTAACCATGTCCTTTCTTGCCTGTCGGCAGACAGGTGTTGAGGAACGAACTGCAAATAATAATCTTTTAATAGTTATATCCAAATTTATTTCGGGGAGGTTTTTATTATAATAAATTTTTATGTGGATTTTTCTTATTATGACACTATTATTAGTGCCTCTTTGGAGATAATTTTTTGCTAAAGAGGCACTAATAATTATAGTGATATTTCATTTTTTAATGGATAACTATTAGTTTTTTAACTTTTTGCTGATTATTGTTTATCCATCGCACATAATAAAAGCCTTCGGGTAATCCCGACAGTTCGTAATAAGATGTTGGTGTATTTTCAGGAATGTTGACCACGTCGATTATTTTACCATTTTGGTTAATAATTTGTATGGTTGAGCTTGCTGCAGGGCTTTTGCCAAAAACAAAGTATGCTGTATTGTTTGCAGGGTTAGGGTATATAATAAAATCGAGTTCCTGTTTGTTGCTTAACCAAGGCTCAATTACCGATGTTAAAGCATCAGGGTCGTCAGTAACCGTCTGTAATACTTTTTTATTATTTTCATCTTGTATAAAGGCAATTACAATCAACTTGTCGGGGTTAGCTATGTAATCATTAATAGAGTAGTTGAATGTGAAATCTTTATCAGTACCTTTTTCCCAATTTGCATTGATATATGTGCCGCCGGGGTTTGGTAAAAATCGTCGAAGCACATTTTGGAATACTAATCCTGATGAGGTAAGTGTAACTGATTTTTCAACAATGGCAACAAACAGTTGCATTTGGCGGTTATTGATATTCTCCCTTGCTTCAATATTTAAGTTAATGGAAATACCCGACTGGTTTTGGGCGGTTTCAATACTCATATTAAATTTAGGGTCGGTCAAAGCCTCACTCATAAGCTTTTTTGAGTTAGGCTTGTTGTTGCTTGTAAAGTCAAATTCTACCTTGCCATCAAAATATGTATATGGGGTAGCGTCTAAATTGTAATAAGCTTCTCTTGAGCTTGAACCAAGCGGGTAGTCATTGTAGAATTGATCATCGGTATTATAACTTGTGTGGTATTGAATGTCAATGGCATCTAAGTTAAGATTGTTGATAATATTGTTGATTGTATTGTTGCTTAATATAGCACTTGGTTTTTCGGTATTTGTAAAATGCTCAACTAAAACACGGCGTGTTCTTTCGCCAACGCGTATATTGTCAAAGGCAAATCCTTCATATTCAATAGCATCATCAGCTGCAAAAAGTATTCTAAATTGAAGGTTCTCTGTTCCTATAAGCTTATCTAAATTATGGCGAGCTTCTATCCATTTGGGTACCGAATCTGTCCATCCTTGAGATTGTTCACCGGGTTTTATAGCAATATTAAATGAGTTATACCAGTTTATCCCCTCATCAATAGTTCCTAAAATATTCCAGTGTACAGCATCTTTTCTATATTCAATAATTGCCCCGTCGCGGTTATTTTCAATTTGTTTAAATATACTCATGCTAATCATTGGGCGTATGGCATCAGTAAAATCAAAACATGGGCTGGTAACCGATGATATTTCTTTTGGGCGATATTTTGAATTTAGGCTTGTAACATAAGCATTAACGCCACTTGCTGCCGAGTTAATATAATTACCATTGGGCACTCCATATTCCCATGAATATTGTATTGTGTCTTCTGCTCTCGGTATCCAAAGCCCATTACCGTGTTCAAATGATTCAGTGTAATCATTTTGTTCAGATATTTTGTAAACCGGACGTATATAAATAGTGTCGGTAACAATTGACTTGCATGATGAATTATTTGAATTAACAGTTCGTTTTATTATATATTGCCCACTTCCGTCGTATTGGTGCATTGGTTCATGGGTGGTAGAGCTATTGTCATCGCCAAAGTTCCATATGCTGTTGTGCAAACCATCTTCATTATATTCCGATTTAAATTTAACAGTCTCTCCTTCACATTCATGTTGCCATGTAAAGTTAGCATTAGGACTGGTTTCGAGATTTTTTGATTTTGATAAATTATTATCGCAACCATTATGTGCCCAAATATTAAAAATTACTTCAACTTCTTTGGCTTCTAAATACTGATGCACAGGATTCCATTCCATTGATGTGGTTTCATCGCCAAAGTCCCATTTTACACTATCAAGAGGCAATGTATTTTCACTATATGTGAAAGTAGTTGGGTCTGCAATACAAATATTGGTAAATGTGAAATTATTATCAGGCACTTTTTTGATTTTGGCATATATTACTATGGTATTTTCACACCTTTTGTCATCCATATTGTAATAAGAGATTGCTACAGAATCTTTGTCAGCATAGTTTGAGGGGGTAAAGTCAACCTGTGTCTGGTTTGGGAATGCTTCGTTTTTTATTGTAAATATTTTTTTGATACCGGTAGTCGGGTTGCCATTTAGTGTTATTGCAGTATTGGCATCTGCGCAAAAAGCGGTGTCGCCAAGTCCTGAAATGGATACAATAGGTAGTGCATTAACAATGATGGTTGAGTCAACAGTACTGTTACATCCATTATTATCGGTAAAACTAAATGTTATAGGGAAAGAGCCTTCGCTTGCAGTATTCGGATTAAATTTGCCTTTTCCGTTATTATTGCTTTCAACAATCCCATCTCCTGAAAAAATACCGGTTGAGGCATAGAAACCATTGGCTTTGCCTTGTAATACATGTTGTTCGTTAAGGTTGCAGTAACCGGCTTGCGGCATATCTGTAATTATTTGAAGAATTGGCAATGTGTCAACTTTTATGTTGTGGCTAATAGATGCTTCACAACCGTTGGCGTCGGCATAAGTATATGTTACGGATATAATGCCAATGTTGTTGTTAGGGTTAAACAATACGGTATCATTGTCTCCATTTCCTATTGGGACAACAGAGCCGTCAAGTAGAAAATCGCCACCTGTAGGAGCTCCGATAAGCGTATCGGCAGGATTGTTTGAGCAAAGTTGTTCGCTATAGTTGAAATCGGGGTTTGGCAATTCCAGCATGGTAATAGTCTTACTTTCAGAAATAGAGCATCCGGCTTCATTATCGGTAAATGTATAGGTAATTGTTCCTGTATTTCCGCTAACATTGCTTGGTGAAAAAACAGAGCCTGCCATGCCATCGCCCGAGAATATACCGTTGTCCGGATGGGCAGTAAGTTCAACTTGCTCGGCATTTTTACAATAGCTTAGGTTTTCATTAAGGTTGTTGATTGTTATTTCGCCATTATTCCTGACTTTTGTTGTGGCTGTTTTGGTAAAAACAGTCGAATTGTCAACTCCTTTATATTCAAAAGTAATAGTAATGGTTGCAGTTGAATCATCATCACCTTTACTGGCATTGTCAAAAGCTTGTTGAGGATTAAATGATGCTCGGTTGTTTCCGGTGTTGGTAATGCCTAAGCCCGAGAATGTACCAATGGCATTTGTAGGGTTGGTTATACCTGTTACTGTAATTGTGCTTACAGCCTCATCATAACAAAAGTATGTTTTTACATTATTAAATACACCTGTTGCTTCTTCAATTTTTGTATTTGAGGTAATGGAATTATCGCAGCTATGCTCATCGGTATAGGTGTAGGTAATGGTTTTGTTGCCAATGCCTGCGTTTGCCGGAATAAATACCGAATCGTTGGTAAAATAACTTTCGGGTGAGTATTTTCCCCCGCTTGGTGTTGCTTGCAAAGTGTCGTTGTCGCCGTTTATATTATATATTGTAGAAAGGTTGAATGATAACGTTGGTTTTGCATACACGGTTAAGTTTATGGTGTCGTATCCAATACATTGGCTTGATGGCACCATTGATTTGTAAGTATAAATAATTTCATGAGTTCCTTGTCCTGCTATTGATGGGGTGAATGAAGCCTTACCATTATTGTCCGATTCAACAAATTGTGTACCTGCGCCGGAGAATCTTCCCCAATTTGCGGGTTCGCCTTTTTTGTAGCCTATTAAGGTGTCGCGCGGTGCATCAATACAAAAT
Organism: uncultured Bacteroidales bacterium; assembly: GCA_964419235.1. Classification (GTDB taxonomy): domain Bacteria; phylum Bacteroidota; class Bacteroidia; order Bacteroidales; family SZUA-534; genus GH45. The sequence goes on along the minus strand of CAYQPP010000036.1, from coordinate 4,708 downwards.
TCATCATTTGCAACTACAATTGTAAGCGTTTCTATATCATCAACAAAAATGGTTTCTGTAGTCCAAAATAGGGTAATGCCATCTCTTCCAATATATGAGTATTTAATTGTGTGATTACCCTGAGCTAAAGTGTCAGGTATTATTACCGCCGTGTCGCTGCCCGACGACATAATAATTCCATCAATAGTAAATTCAACAGGGGTATATGGATCGGTATCTGCCGGTGTGTAAAATATTGTATCGGCAATACCGTCAGAGCAATAAATCTTGTTTGGGTCATAAATGCCGCCAATTGTGCCTTTGGCATCTTCAACTAATACTGTGGCATATGCTGTATCTTTACATTGTGTTGTGGGGTCCGAATATTTATAGCTAATAGTGTAACTATTTGGGTTTACAGGTAGCGGATTAAAGGTGCTATCGTTTTCCGATACGCTTTCGCCATTAAAAATCCCTCCGGTGGGTTGAATGTTTTGAAATTTGTAGATTTCGCCTTCGGAATTAAATAGTGTTTTTGAGTAAAAGCTTGCTTGGGGTTTGGCGTTAATTGTAATGTGCCTTGTCTCAATATCTTTACAGCCACTTTCGCCATGGGTATAAACAAGCCGAACGTCTATTGGATTTGGGTTTGCCGAGGCTTCACTTATACTAAAGGTAGCCATATTGTCTTTTACATTATTATCGGTAACTCCAAAGCCTGAAAATTCAGCAGTATCACCGCTATTTCTAAGTTCATTTGCGTTAATGTCAATTATTTGTCCATAGTTACAGTATGTGTTGTTTAAATTTAAACCGTAAATAGCGGCTTCGTCGGTTATATCATATACTGTTATGGTTTGTGTTATTGTGTATGCGTTGCCGCCGCTTGTATATTCAAATTTTATATCGTGTGTGCCTGCTGTAAGTGTTGTTGGATCAATTGTTCCGGTAACGTTGTCGCCATTGTCGGTGGCTGTTGTTGTAAAACTACCTACGTAGGGTGTGTATAACGGCGTAGCCTTAATTTCAATGCTGCTGCCATCAATACAATATTTAGTTTTCATGGTTCCCGAACCATCGTTTAGTGTAATATCACCTACTCCCGAAACAATATCAACCGATTGAGAGTCAACATTGCTACACCCATAGGTATTTGAATAGGTGTATTTAATAATATAGGTATGCCCAGCAGTTAAGCTTGACGGGTGGAATGTGCTGTCGGCAGGGATTACCCCACTACCTGAAAATGTGCCGCCGTATGGAGATGCTCCTTCAATATCATATGTTGGGTCATCTTCTTTAAAAATATCTTGCATTGAAAAACTTACCGTGGGTACTGTCCTAATATATACCGGCTCTTGGATTGTATCTTTGCAACCATGTGAGTCAGTATAAGCATATTCAACATTATATGGAGTATTACTACTTGCTGTTAATGATGGTTTAAATATTGCCGTACCGTCTGCATTATCAGTAATAGTAGCATCTGATGAAAATACGCTGCCTGTATAAAACGGAATCCCTTGTATTGTAATATCGGTATTGTCGGCACAGTATGCTGTATCGAGGTTTTGGATTATAAGTGTTGGTTTGGGAATAAAATCGAGAAAAACCGAGCTTGTTGCTTTTGTTGTGCCTCCATCATCAACAATCCGACGAACATAAATATCTTGGGTTATTTTGTTAATCCATGTATAGGTTGAATCGGTTGCCCCTGTAACAATTGAAGTCCATGGAGAGTTGTTGTTGGTAGAGTATTCCCAGTTAAATGTATAATTATCCGTTCCTCCCGATGCTATTGTTTTTTGTGTAAAGGCAAACACGCTATCGCCCTCACAAACATATTTTATATTAGAGTTGTTTATTTCAATTTCGCCGGCAATCAGCTCTGTATTTTGTGTAAGCTCCCATGTGCTATCAATTTGGCATCCATTTTCGTCAGTAACCGTAACAGAATAAAAACCTGCCGTTAGATTGTCTTGATCGGTATATGCATTGCCTGTACCGCTATTTGTATTCGTTCCTGTCCAGTTATATATAAATTGTGTGTTATTGCCTGCTGCGTTATCTACGTTTGTAATGTGTGCATAGCCGTCGTTATTGCCATAACTGCTTATGTTTTGTAAAGTCCGCTGTATTGCCAATTGCCCCGGCTGCCTTACCTGTCTTGTTGAATCAAAGGTGCAGCCATTTGCATCAGTAACGGTAAAATTGTATGTACCGTTGTTTAAGTTTGTGGCTTTATCGGATGTTTGGTTATTTGCTGCGGCATCCCATTGGTAACTATATCCAGGCGTACCGCCCGATGGTATTACTTGTGCCCACGCATCGGAGCCGCCGTTGCACGATACCTCAAACCCATTGTGTTCAGAGCTGTCGTTGGCAACTGCTATTTTGGGGTTTTCTGAAATTTGAATGTTTTTTGAAATGCTGCAATTTGCGACATTTGCATCGGTAACCGTGCACGAATAGCTTATTGTAGGGTCAAGCATTGTTATGGATGTTGATGACCCTTTTCCATGATCCCAACTGTATGTATATGAGTTTGAACCGCCTGATGTATTAATTTCGGCTTCGCCGTTGTTTTGCCCAAAGCACGATTTTTTTGTTTCGCTAATTGAAGCTGATATTTGTGGATTTTGTGCCGATGTTGTAATTGTAGGCGTCGAGGTGCAATTGTTGTTGTCGGTTACAGTACAATCATAGGCAGTTGAAGGGGATAGCCCCGTTGCGGATGTCCCCGTGTTTGAGTTGCTCCAGTTGTACGTGAGAGGGGCTGAGCCTCCCGATGCCGACACCTCGGCAGTCCCGTCGTTTGCTCCGTAGCATGATATTTTTGTTTCGCTGATTGAAGCCGATATTTGGGGGTTTTGTGTTACAATAATGCTTTGTGTGGCATCACACCCTGCAACGTTGTCATCGGTAATTGTGCAGTAATATGTAACCGAAGGGGATAACCCTGTGGCAGAATTGCTTGTGCCTTTGCTGTCACTCCACTCATATTTGAAGGCTCCCGAGCCGCCTGATGCCGATACTGCCGCCGTTCCGTCGTTTGCTCCGTAGCATGATGTTTTTGTTTCGCTGATTGATGTTGATATTTGGGGGTTCTGTGCCGATGTTGTGATTGAAGGCGTTGAGGTGCAGCTGTTGTTGTCGGTTACAGTACAATCATAGGCAGTTGTTGGGGATAGCCCTGTTGCGGTACTGTTTGTTCCTTTGCTGTTGCTCCACTCGTATGTAAGTGGCCCTGTCCCTCCCGATGCTGACACCTCGGCAGTACCGTCGTTTGCCCCATAGCAAGCTATTTTTGTTTCGCTAATTGATGCAGTAATGGCCGCATTTTGTGCCGATGTCGTAATTGTAGGTATTGCCTCACAGCCTATATTGTCGGTTACGGTACAATCATAAGCGGTTGTCGGCGATAGCCCCGTTGCGGATATGCCTGTGTTTGAATTGCTCCATTCGTATGTGAAAGGGAGCGAGCCTCCTGATGCAGATACATCGGCGGTACCGTCGTTTGCGCCATTGCAAGCTATTTTTGTTTCGCTGATTGATGCGGTAATTGCTGCATTTTGTGCCGATGTTGTGATTGTAGGCGTTGATGTGCAATTGTTGTTGTCGGTTACGGTACAATCATAGGCAGTTGCAGGTGAAAGTCCTGTTGCAGAAGTCCCTGAATCTGAGTTGCTCCAATCGTATGAAAACATGCCCGATCCACCTGATGCCGACACCTCTGCAGTACCGTCGTTTGCGCCATTGCAAGCTATTTTTGTTTCGCTGATTGATGCGGTAATTGCTGCATTTTGTGCCGATGTTGTGATTGTAGGCGTTGATGTGCAATTGTTGTTGTCGGTTACGGTACAATCATAGGCAGTTGCCGGTAAAAGCCCTGTTGCAGTACTGTTTGTACCTTTACTGTCGCTCCAATCGTATGCAAGCGTGCCTGTCCCTCCTGATGCCGATATTTCGGCAGTACCGTCGTTTGCCCCATAGCAAGCTATTTTTGTTTCGCTGATTGATGCCGAAATTTGAGGGTTTTGCGTTACAACAATGCTTTGGGTGGCATCGCAACCTGCAACGTTGTCGTCGGTAATTGTACAGTAATATGTAACCGAAGGGGATAGTCCTGTGGCAGAATTGCTTGTGCCTTTGCCATCGCTCCAGTCGTATTTGAAGGCTCCCGAGCCGCCTGATGCCGATACTGCCGCTGTACCGTCGTTTGCTCCATAGCATGCTATTTTTGTTTGGCTGATTGATGTTGATATTTGGGGGTTCTGTGTTGATGTTGTGATTGTAGGTGTTGCCTCACACCCTATATTGTCGGTTACAGTACAATCATAGGCAGTTGTTGGGGATAGCCCTGTTGCGGTACTGTTTGTTCCTTTGCTGTTGCTCCACTCGTATGTAAGTGGCCCTGTCCCTCCCGATGCTGACACCTCGGCAGTACCGTCGTTTGCCCCATAGCAAGCTATTTTTGTTTCGCTAATTGATGCAGTAATGGCCGCATTTTGTGCCGATGTCGTAATTGTAGGTATTGCCTCACAGCCTATATTGTCGGTTACGGTACAATCATAAGCGGTTGTCGGCGATAGCCCCGTTGCGGATATGCCTGTGTTTGAATTGCTCCATTCGTATGTGAAAGGGAGCGAGCCTCCTGATGCAGATACATCGGCGGTACCGTCGTTTGCGCCATTGCAAGCTATTTTTGTTTCGCTGATTGATGCGGTAA
>CAYQPP010000035.1:16289-17897 GCA_964419235.1 uncultured Bacteroidales bacterium | reverse complement strand
GAGCACCGCAATAAGTTTTGTTTAGCTTTTGCTTTAATGTTTAAAAGAATTAATTTAGTAGCTATTCAATTAAAAACAGCATTATGAAAGCTTTTCATGCTTACGATATAAGAGGAATTTACAATACCGACTTTAATAAAGACGATGTTTATAAAATTGGTTTTTTCTTGCCAAAACTATTAAATACCAATAAGGTTTTGGTTGGCAGAGATGTGCGCACCTCATCGCCTGAAATATTCGAATACTTGTGCAATGGAATTACCGATGCCGGTGCCAACGTGTATAACATTGGTTTGGCTACAACACCAATGGTGTATTGGAGTACAGCAAAATTTGGGTTTGGGGCTTCGGTGCAAATTACGGCATCGCACAACTCAAAAGAGTACAACGGAATAAAAATATCGCGCGAAAAGGCTTTACCCGTTGGGTTCGACACCGGACTCGGAAAACTAAAGGAGATGATGGAAACCCAAAGTATTAAAGTATCGGCAAATAGAGGCAAAGTTGTTGACTACGATATAACTGAGGAGTATATAAAATTTCAGAAACAGTATTTATCCGATTTTTCAAACCTTAAAATTGCCATTGACTGCTCAAATGGCATGGCGGGGCTTTTAATTAAAGAGCTTTTGGGCATAGCACCGCACTATATTTATGATAAAATGGACGGCACTTTCCCTAACCACGAGCCAAACCCGTTGATTGAAAAAAACGTTAAAGATTTAAAAAATTTGGTAAAAACACATGAGTGCGATATAGGGGTAATTTTTGACGGCGATGCCGACCGCGTAATGTTTGTTGACGAAAACGGGGCATTTATTTCGCCCGATTTGATTATTGGTTTACTGGGGCACTATTTTTTAGAAGAAAAAGGGTTGAAAGGGAATGTGCTTCAAGATATTCGTACCTCAAAAGCCGTAGCCGAATATATTAGTAAATTTGGTTCAACCATGCATATGTGGCGCGTTGGCAGGGCTTTTGCCGCACTTAAGCTTCGCGAAATAGACGGTATTTTTGGTGGCGAGCTGGCAGGGCACTACTATTTTCGCGACTTTTATTATTCCGATTCGGGCATAATGGCCGCACTTATTGTATTAGATATTGTTGCAAATAAAAAACGTGAGGGCAAAAGCCTGTCGCAAATGATATCGGGTATTGCAAAGTATGCAAATTCGGGCGAAATAAATTTTAAAATAGAGCAAAAGCAAAAGGCAATGAATGCAGTGCGCAACTATTTTGTTGCCAACGAAACACCTATGGCATCGTACAGTTTCGACGGTTACCGTGTAGAGTATGCCGATTGGTGGTTTAATATTCGCCCAAGCAATACCGAGCCATATTTAAGGTTGCTGGCCGAGGCTAAATCGGTTAAAATGCTAAATGAAAAGCTAAGTATTATAAAAAGAATAATCGGAAAATTTGAATAGGGCTGTTTGTTGTATCAAACTTATCAGAACGATATATCCCATTGTAATCTAAACCTATAATTATCATTTTCATCAATAAAATCTTGGTTTTTGATATATGAAAAATCGGCCGTTAATTTATTAAGGTGATTTGCAAAAAACCAGTTTAAACCAAAACTATATTCATTAATGTTGTTATTAA